>NZ_JBQTCJ010000063.1:0-27870 GCF_052380005.1 Salinarimonas sp. NSM | reverse complement strand
CACGCCCCACACCCCCGGCCCCTCTCCACGAGGGAGAGGGGAGACCCGCGGCGGCCTTCATCTCTCTCGCGCCCATCGACGAGCGATCCAGTCCGCGCATGCAGATCGCCGACGTGCTCCCCTCCCCCTCGTGGGGAGGGGTCGGGAGTGGGGGGCGGGTAGGACGATCTCGGCGTCGATGCCGATACGCCACACGCGGCGTGGGAGCGGCATTCGCCTTTCCCGAAATCCTGAACGCCCCACACCCCCGGCCCCTCTCCACGAGGGAGAGGGGAGACCCTCGGCGGCCTTCATCGGCGCCGCCCCGCTCACCCCCGCGGGAACTCGAGCCCCATCGCCCGGTAGCGCTCGGGATCGTCGATCCAGCGCTCGCGCACCTTGACGAACAGGAACAAGTGGACCGGGTGCTCGGCCGCCTCGGCGATGTCCTTGCGCGCCGCCTGGCCGATCGAGCGGATGGTGCGCCCGCCTTCGCCGAGCACGATCTTGCGCTGGCTCTCGCGTGCCACGTAGATCGTCTGCTCGACGCGCGCGGAGCCGTCCTTGCGCATCTCCCAGCTCTCGGTCTCGACGTGGCTCTCGTAGGGCAGCTCCTCGTGGAGGCGCTCGTAGATCTTCTCGCGGGTGATCTCGGCGGCGAGCATGCGCAGCGGCGCATCCGAGATCTGGTCCTCCGGGTAGAGCCACGGGCCCTCCGGCATGATGCCCGCCAACGTCTCCATCAGCTTGTCGACGCCGTCGCCCTTGAGCGCGGAGATCATGAACGTGTGGTCGAACGCCGCCGTCTCGTTCAGCGCGGCGGCGAGCGCGAGCAGCTTGGAGCGCTCGATGAGGTCGATCTTGTTGAGCACCAGGATCTTGGGCCGGCGCACCTCGGCGAGCTTCTCGACGATGGCCGCCACCTCCTCGTCGACGCCCTTGCGCGCATCGACGAGCAGGCACACGGCGTCGGCGTCCGCCGCGCCGCCCCAGGCGGAGGTCACCATCGCCCGATCGAGCCGGCGCTTGGGCTTGAAGATGCCCGGGGTGTCGACGAAGACGATCTGCGCGCGGCCCTGGATGGCGATGCCGCGCACCAGGGCGCGCGTCGTCTGCACCTTGCGCGAGACGATCGAGATCTTGGTCCCCACCAGCTGGTTGAGCAGCGTCGACTTGCCGGCGTTCGGCGCGCCGATCAGCGCGACGAAGCCCGCCGATGTCGGCCCCGCGGCCTCGGCGGCCCCGCCGTCCTGCGCGTCCTCGGGCCGCTCGCCCTCGGGAATGTCGTCCTCAGCGTCCGCCATCGGCGTCCTTCCACAATCCCAGACGGGCGAGAACCGCCCGGGCCCCGTCCTGCTCGGCGGCGCGCTTGCTCGGGCCCTCGCCCGTGATCGTCTCCATCCCCTCGATCACCACGCCGACTCGGAAGGAGGGCGCGTGCTCCGGCCCGGAGCGATCGACGAGCGCGTAGCGCGGCGGCTGCTCGCCGCGGCCTTGGAGATACTCCTGCAGCACGGTCTTCGGGTCGCGGGGCACGGGCCGTGCCGCGCGGATCATGTCCCCGAAGCCGGCCTCCACCACCCGCCGCGCGGCCTCGTGCCCGCCGTCGACGTACACCGCTCCGATGATCGCCTCGCAGACGTCGCCCAGTATCGACCTGTTGGCCCGCGCCGCCGTGCGGCCGATGCCGTGGCCGAAGACGATGTGCGGCGCGACCTCCCAGCCGAGCGCCACCTCCGCGCAGGTCTCCTTGCGCACGATCTCGGAGAAGCGCTTGGACAGCTCTCCCTCGTTGGCGTCCGGGAAGGTCTCGAACAGCGATGCGGCGACGACGATCCCGAGCACCCGGTCGCCGAGGAACTCGAGGCGCTGATAGTGCGCGCCCTTGCCCTCCTTGCTGGCGCTCATGTGCGTGAGCGCCTCCTGGAGCAGGTCACGGTCGGAGAACGCGTGCCCGATGCGCGCCTCCAGCGCGCCGAGCGGATCCGGGCTCTTGCGGGCGGCCGCCATCGCCGCGGTCAGCGGATCTGGTCGAGGAGGCGCTCCCAGCGCACCGTCCACGGCCATTCCCAGATGCGCCAGGCGGAGGCATCCTCGTCGATCGAGAAGAAGATGATTTCCGCGCGCCCGACGAAGTTCTCCCAAGGCACGAAGCCGACCGAGGTGAGGTCGCGCGAATCGGTGGAGTTGTCGCGGTTGTCGCCCATCATGAAGTAGTGGCCCTCGGGCACCGTGTAGACCTCGGTGTTGTCCCAGAAGCCCCGGTCGCCGTCGCGCTCGATGACGAAGTGCTCGGTGCCGCCCGGCAGCGTCTCGCGGTAGCGCGGCACGGAGACGGTGCGCCCGAACGGGTCGGTCGTCACGTAGGGCTCGACCTCCTCGCGCGCGACGAGCTCGCCGTTGATGTAGAGCCGCCCGTCGATCATCTGCACCCGGTCGCCGGGCAGGCCGACGACGCGCTTGATGTAGTCGGTCGCGTTGTCGGCCGGCAGCTTGAACACGGCGATGTCCCCGCGCTCCGGCTCCGAGCCCCAGATGCGCCCGTCGAAGACCGGCGGGCCGTAGGGGATCGAGTAGCGGGAATAGCCGTAGGAATATTTCGAGACGAACAGGTAGTCGCCCACCAGCAGCGTCGGCACGAGCGAGCCCGACGGGATGTTGAAGGGCTGGAACAGCAGCGTGCGCACCACGAGCGCGATGAGCAGCGCCTGGACGATGACCTTGACGGTTTCCAGGATGCCGCCGTCGGTCTTCTGCTTTCCTGTCACCGGGCGCCCTTTCGTCCCTGGGGCCTGCGCGTCGTCCTTCGCGTCGTTCGTCAAGTCGCTCGTCCTCGAGGAGCCCCGCGGCGCGGGCGCGCGAGAGTGAAGCCATGTCCCCCCGCGCGGGTCTATCCGAAAGGCGCACGCGCCGCAATCGCGGCGGGACGGTGCGGGAGGTCGTCCGCGTCGCACGGCGCCGGCATCAGCCCGGCGCGGTCGGAAGCGCCTCGATCACCACGAAGGCCTGGGCGAGCGGCGGGTCGTCGGTCAGGCTGACGTGCACCACTGCGCGGTGCCCCGGCGGCGTGATCGCGGCGAGGCGGGCGGCGGCGCCGTTGGCGAGCGCCATCGTCGGCGCGCCGGAGGGCAGGTTGACCACCTCCATGTCGCGCCAGAACACGCCCTCGGCGAACCCGGTGCCGAGCGCCTTGGCGCAGGCCTCCTTCGCCGCGAAGCGCCGCGCGTAGGACGGGGCGCGCGCCGCGCGGCGCTCGCTCCGCGCCCGCTCGCCCTCGGTGAACACCCGCCGCGTGAAACGCTCGCCGAAGCGGGCAAGCGACGCCTCGATTCGGCGGATGTCGCAGAGGTCCGAGCCGATGCCGATGATCACCCCCGCTCCTCCACGCCGGCGAGCGCGAAGGCGTAGGCGAGCGCCACCTCCTCGAGATGCTTGAAGCGCCCCGAGGCGCCGCCGTGCCCGGCGCCCATGTTCATGTGCAGCACGACCGGCCCGCCTCCGGTCATCGTGGCGCGCAGCCGCGCGACCCACTTCGTCGGCTCCCAGTAGGTCACGCGCGGATCGGTGAGCCCGCCCATGGCGAGGATCGCCGGGTAGGCCTGCGGCCGCACGTTGTCGTAGGGCGAGTAGCTCAGGATCTGCGCGAAGGCCTCCGCGCTCTCGATCGGGTTGCCCCATTCGGGCCATTCCGGCGGGGTGAGCGGCAGGTCGGCGTCGAGCATCGTGTTGAGCACGTCGACGAACGGCACCTCGGCGACGATGCCGGCGAAGAGCTCCGGCGCCGTGTTGGCGACGGCCCCCATCAGCATCCCCCCGGCGCTGCCACCCTGCGCCACGATGCGACCGGGGGCAGTGTACCCCGCCTCGCACAAGGCATGAGCGCAGGCCACGAAGTCCTCGAACGTGTTGGTCTTCTTCTCGCGCTTGCCGTCCGTGTACCAGCGCCACCCCTTCTCCGTGCCGCCGCGCACGTGGGCGATGGCGAAGACGAAGCCGCGGTCGACGAGCGACAGGATGTTGGTGCGGAACGACGCCGGCATGGCGATGCCGTAGGAGCCGTAGCCGTAGAGGAGCGCGGGTGCGCTCCCGTCGAGCGGCGTGTCCGCGCGGTGGAGGAGCGAGATCGGCACGCGCGCGCCGTCGGCGGCGGTGGCGAACAGGCGCTTCGTCACGTAGGCCGCGGGATCGTGGCCGCTCGGCACCTCCTGGCGCTTGCGCAGCACCCGCTCGCGGCTCGCCATGTCGTAGTCGAAGGTCTCGCCCGGCGTCGTGAGCGAGGAATAGACGAAGCGCAGCCGCGTCGTGTCGTACTCCTCGCCGGCGCGCATGCCGAGCGAGTAGGTCTCCTCCTCGAAGCGGATCGCGTGCTCCTCGCCCGTCGCGAGCGCGAGGATCACGATCCGCGGGCGCGCATCCTCGCGCTCGAGCCGCACCACGTGGCCGGAGAAGGCCGCATGGTCGAGGATCATCGTGCCCGGCCGGTGCGGGACGAGATCGCGCCAGTTGCCGCGGGACGGGCTCGACAAGGGTGCCGTGACCAGCTTGAAGTCCTCCGCCCCGTCGGCGTTCGTGAGGATGACGAGCGCGTCGCCGCGCTGCTCGACGTCGTAGCGCACCTCGCGCTCGCGCTTCGCCACGAGGCGCGGCGTCGCCTCCGGGTCGGCGAGGTCGAGGAGCCACGCCTCGGAGGTCTCGTGGTCGCCGAGCGAGATCACGGCGAAGTCGCGCGAGCGGGTCTCGCCGAGAGTGACGAACCAGCCGGGGTCCCCTTCGGCGTAGACCAGCACGTCGTCGGCCTGGGGCGTCCCGAGCAGGTGGCGGCGCACGCGGGCGGGGCGGTGGTTCTCGTCGCGCTCGACGTAGTAGAGCGCACGCCCGTCGGCGCTCCAGGCGAGGCCGCCGGCGACGCGCTCCAGCCGGTCGGGCAGGTCCTCGCCGGTGGCGAGCTCGCGCACGCGCACGACGTAGCTCTCCGAGCCCTCGGTGTCGCTCGCCCAGGCGAGGCGCGCGTGGTCGCGGGTGTGGGCGATGCTGCCGAAGGCGAAATAGCCGTGGCCCTCGGCCAGCACGTCTCCGTCGAGCAGGATCGTGCCCTCACCACCGTCCCGCGGCTGGCGGCACACGAGCGGGTGCTCGCCGCCCTCGCGATAGCGGGTGTAGTAGGCGAAGGGCCCGTCCGGCTCGGGCACGGAAGAATCGTCCTCCTTGATGCGCCCGCGCATCTCCTCGACGAGCGCAGCGCGCAGCGCCTCGGTGCCCGCGAGCACGGCCTCGCCGTAGGCGTTCTCCGCCTCGAGGTAGGCGCGGATCTCCTCGGGCAGGGCCTTCGGGTCCTCGAGGACGGCGCGCCAGTTCTCGGCCTTGATCCAGGCGTAGGGATCGTGGACCTCCCGGCCGTGGAGGCGGACGACGTGCTCGTGCACGGGCGCGACCGGAGCCGGGCGCGCGGGCGTCTCGAAGCGGATCATGCGGGGCCTCTCGCAGGTGTGTGGCGCGCGGGGACCATCGTCCCGCGGGGCAGGCTTGTCCAGTGTCCGCGCCGACGCCGGACGCGATCCGGCGGCCTTGCTTTCGCCCGCCGGCGAGGGCAGGGGAGGCGGGCCATGATCCGCGACCTCCCCCTGCCCCTCGCCCTCGCTCTCGCCCTCTGCGTCCTCCTGTCCGCCTGCGCGCTCCTGCCCGACCGCGCCGGCCCGATCACGATCGAGCGGGAGCACGCGGACGCCATGGCGCGCCTGGTCTCGGACTACCGCCGCGCCAACGGTCTCGGACCGGTTCGGGTCGACGCCGCGCTGATGGCTGCGGCGGAGCAGCAGGCGCGCACGGTCGCCGCGCGCGATCGGCTCGACCACGGAAACTTCGCAGGCCGCATACACCGCCACCGCGTCGACACCGACCGCGCCTTCGAGAACCTGGCGGCGGGGGACCCGACGCCGCAGGCCGCGCTCGCGACCTGGAAGGCCTCGGCGGGTCACCAACGGGCGCTGGTCAGCCCCACCTCGACCCGCATCGGCTACGTCCGCGCCCTCGCCCCGGGCACGCGCCACCGCACCTTCGACGTGCTCGTCCTCGCGTCCGACTGAGCCCGCGCCCGGTCACCCGCGCGACACGACCGCGACGATGTCCCCGAGAAGCGCGTGCAGGCGGTCGCGGTAGCCGGTGCGGGCGGAGGGGCGCGACTCGTCCGACGTCATCACCACGACGAGGTCGAGCTCGGGCACGACGTAGAGCATCTGGCCGCCGTAGCCCCAGGCGTAGCGCACGTCCCGCCCGCCGATCTCCCGGGCGAACCAGGCATAGCCGTAGCCGTCCCCGGTGAAGCGCGAGCGGGTGCGGGGCGTCCAGCTCTGCGCGACCCAGCTCTCGGGGACGACCTGAGTTCCGTCCGCTGCGCGCCCGACCGCCGCGTAGGTCTCCCCGAAGGCGAGGAGCGACCGGGGCGTCATCGCCATCTGGTTGCCGCCCAGATGGATGCCCCGCGGGCTCGTCTCCCAGCCGGCGATGCGGAAGCCGTCGATGGCACCGAGCCAGTCGTCGGCGAGCGCGCGGGTGGAGCGTCCGCTCTCGCGGGCGAGGATGGCCGAGAGGAGATGCGTCGAGCCGGTGGAATAGAGCATCGCCCCTCCCGGCTCGTCGACGAAGGGACGCGCCAGCGCGTCGCGCACCCAGTCCCGGCTCGCCACCCAGGAGCCGTAGTTCGCGCCCGACGTGCGCTCGAGCCCCGCGCGCATCGTCAGCAGGTGGCCGATCGTGATCCGGTAGAGCCGCGGATCCGGGTCGGCGGGCAGCTTGTCGCGCAGGAGAGGGGCGATGGGCTGGTCGACGCCCTCCAGCAGCCCCCGCTCGATCGCGATCCCGACGAGGGCGGAGACGATCGTCTTCGAGGCGGACTTGATGTTCGTCGGCCGGTCGGGCGCGGAGCCGCCGTAGCCCCGCTCGGCGAGTATGGTCCGCTCGCGCGAGACGAGGACGGTCTCCAGCGGATCGAGCGAGGCGGCCGCGTCGAGCAGCGCGTCGAGCGTCTCGGGCGCGGCCTCGTCCTGCGCTCGGGCGAGGCCGGGCGGGAGCGTCGCCGCGGCGATGAGGGCGAGGGCGGCGCGGCGGGTGGGTGCATCAGACATGGTCCGGAAGCTAGAGGCGGGGAGGGCGGGCGCAAGGCGACGCGATCGCACAGGCGCCTTTGCTCATCGCGGACGCCGCGCTAAGACCCACGCCCCATCGCATGTGAGGAGCCGCGCCATGAAGCCCGAGGATGTCGCCGCCTGCTGGGAATCGAACGCCGAGGCCTGGACGCGGCTCGTCCGCGCCGGGCACGACCGCTACCGCGACGTGCTGAACACGCCGGCGTTCCTGGCGATGCTCCCGCCGGTCGCCGGCCTCGCCGGGCTCGACCTGGGCTGCGGGGAGGGAGCGAACACCCGCGCGCTGGCGCGGCTCGGCGCGCGCATGACCGGCATCGACGTCGCGCCGACCTTCGTGCGGCATGCGCAGGAGGCGGAGGCGGCCGAGCCCCTCGGCATCGCCTACCGCGTCGCGGACGCCGCCGCGCTGCCCTTCGCCGACGGGAGCTTCGCCTTCGCCGCCGCCTTCATGTCCCTGATGGACATGCCCGATCAGCCGGCGGCGCTGTCGGAGGCGCATCGTGTCCTGGAGCCGGGCGGCTTCCTCCAGTTCTCGATCCTCCACCCCTGCTTCGTCCCCCCGCGCCACCGCAACGTCCGCGACGCCGAGGGCCGGGTGGTGGCGCTGGAGATCGGGGGCTATTTCGAGGAGCTGGACGGCGAGATCGAGACCTGGATCTTCTCCACCGTCGCGCCCGATGAGCGCGCGGCGACGCAGCCCTTCCGCACGCCACGCTTCCACTGCACGCTCTCGCGCTGGGTCGAGATGGTCGTCGCCGCCGGATTCCTGATCGAGGCGATGGGCGAGCCGCGCGCCACGGAGGCGGAGGCGGCGGCCGAGCCGGTGGTGGCGGATACACGCAATGCGCCGATCTTCCTGCACGTGCGGTGCAGGAAGGCGGGGTGACTACTCCGCCGCTTCCCGCGCCCGCACCTCCGGTGCCCCCGGCCGCTGCCGCGTCGCCCACTCCGGATCCTCGTGCCAACCCGCGTTCGACGGCGCCAGCGGCTCGCGGCCGCGGATCAGGTCGGCGGCCTTCTCGGCGAGCATGATGGTCGGGGCGTTGAGGTTGCCCGAGACGATCGAGGGCATGATCGCCGAATCGACGACCCGCAGCCCCTCGATCCCGTGCACCCGGCAAGCGCCGTCGACCACGGCCATGGCGTCGGAGCCCATCTTGCAGGCCCCGGACGGGTGGTAGGCGCTCTCGCAATTCGCGGCTACCCAGGCGTCGATCTCCGCGTCCGTGCGCACGTCCGGGCCCGGGGCGAGCTCCGCCCCGCGGAAGCGGTCGAAGGCGGGCTGCGCGAAGATCTCGCGGGTGAGCCGCACCGCGGCGCGCATCTCCTCCCAGTCTTCCGGGTGGGACATGTAGCGCGGGTCGATGATCGGATGCGCCGCCGGGTCGGCGCTGGCGAGCCGCATCTTGCCGCGGCTCTTGGAGCGCATCGGCCCGACATGGGCCTGGTAGCCGTGGCGGTCGGACGGGTTGCGGCCGTCGTAGCGCACCGCCATCGGCAGGAAGTGATATTGCAGGTCGGGATGGCGCACGCCCGCGCGCGAGCGGATGAAGCCGCCGGTCTCGAAATGGTTGGTGGCGCCGAGCCCCGTCTTCCTCAGGTACCATTCGAGCCCGATCTTGACCTTGGCGACCGGGTTGAGCGCCGAATAGAGCGTGATCGGCTCTCGGCTCTCCTGCTGGACGTAGATCTCGAGGTGGTCCTGCAGGTTCTCGCCCACGCCGGGCAGCGCATGGCGCGGCGTCACGCCCGCCGCCTTCAGCTCGTCGGCATTGCCGATGCCCGACAGCATCAGGAGCTGAGGCGAGCCGATGGCGCCGGCGCACAGGATCACCTCCCGCTCGGCGAAGAGCCGCTCGATGCCGTCGGTCGCGTCCGCGACCACGACGCCGCGGGCGCGGCTCCCCTCCAGGATGATCTCGAGCGTCGAGACGCCGGTGCGCACGGTCAGGTTCGGCCTGCCCATCGCCGGGCGCAGGTAGCCCTGCGCGGTGGACCAGCGCCGGCCGGCGTGGACCGTCATGTCCATCGTGCCGACGCCTTCCTGCCGGTAGCCGTTCTGGTCCTCGGTGCGGTCGTATCCCGCCTGGACGCCGGCCTCGACCCAGGCGCGGTAGAGCGGGTTCTTCGCGATCCCCGTCGAGACCCGCAGTGGCCCGTCGCCGCCGTGATAGGCGTCCGCCCCCTTCTCGCGCGCCTCCGCCTTGCGGAAGTAGGGGAGCACGTCGGCGTAGGACCATCGGGCGAGCGCCGGATCCTCGGCGGCCCAGCGCTCGTAGTCGAGCGCGTGCCCGCGGACATAGGCCATGCCGTTGATCGAGGACGAGCCGCCGAGCACCCTGCCGCGGGGCCAGTGCATCCGCCGCCCGGCGAGGTTCGGCTGCGGCTCGGTCCAGTAGTCCCAATTGTAGGTCTTGGACTGCATCGGGTAGGAGAGCGCGCTCGGCATGTGCAGGCGCCAGTCCCACCAATGGTCCTTCGGGCCGGCCTCGAGCAGCAGCACCGTGACGTCCGGGTCCTCGGAGAGCCGGTTCGCCAGGACGCAGCCCGCGGAGCCGGCGCCGACGATGATGTAGTCGTGGGATTCGGTCATGATGCTCTCGTTCGCGATACCGCGGATGAAGGCCGCCGACGGGACTCCCCTCTCCCTCGTGGAGAGGGGCGGGGGGTGTGGGGCGTGCAGGAAGGGGCGCGCCTTGGAGGCCGTGCTCGGGTAGACCGCACTGACCGTTCGCTCTTCACCCGACGCCCCACACCCCCGACCCCTCTCCAAAGGAAACGCCCCTTGGGAGAGGGGAGGACGTCGCGCCTTTCATCGGCGTCTCGTCTATCCTCCGCTGCCTCAATACGGCGCGTCGACGTCGCCCAGGGCGACGTAGACGCTCTTCTCCTGGGTGTAGTGCGCGATCGCGGCGTGGCCGTTCTCGCGGCCGAGCCCCGATTGCTTGACGCCGCCGAAGGGCATCTCGATGGGCGTGAGGTTGTAGGCGTTGATCCACACGGTCCCCGCCTCCAGCGCCGCCGCCACCCGATGCGCACGGGTCAGGTCGTTGGTGAAGACGCCGGCGGCGAGCCCGTAGGGCGTCGCGTTGGCGCGGGCGACGACCTCGTCCTCGTCGTCGAAGGGCAGCACCGCCATCACCGGGCCGAAGATCTCCTCGCGCACCACGTCCATCTCGTCGGTGCATTCGGCGAAGACGGTCGGCGCGACCCAGAAGCCCGTGTCGAGCCCGTTCGCCGTGACGCGATCGCCGCCCGTGAGGAGCCGCGCGCCCGCGGCCTTGCCCCGTTCGATGGCGGCGAGCACCTTGCCCATGTGCTCGTGCGAGATCAGCGGGCCGACATGGGTCGCGGGGTCCATCGGATCGCCGATCACCATGCGCTCCGTGCGCGCGACGAGCTTGTCGAGAAAGGCGTCCATCGCCTCGCGCTGGACGAAGACGCGGGTGCCGTTCGAGCAGATCTCGCCCTGCGAATAGAAGTTGCCGAGCAGCGCCCCACCCACCGCGTTGTCGAGCGTCGCGTCGTCGAAGACGACGAGCGGCGACTTGCCGCCCAGCTCCATCGTGACGTGCTTGAGGGTCGAGGCGGCGTCCGCCATCACCGCCTTGCCGGTGCCCACCTCGCCGGTGAGCGAGACCTTGGCGATCCCCGGATGCCGGGTCAGCAGCCGGCCGGTGTCGGCGAAGCCCTGGACGACGTTGAACACGCCCGCCGGCAGCCCGGCCTCGGCGTAGATCTCGGCCAGCGCCATCGCGGTGAGCGGGGTCAGCTCCGCCGGCTTGAAGATCATGGAATTGCCGCAGGCGAGCGCCGGGGCCGACTTCCAGCAGGCGATCTGGATGGGGTAGTTCCAGGCGCCGATGCCGGCGCAGACGCCGAGCGGCTCGCGGCGCGTATAGGCGAAGGCCTGCTCGCCGAGCGGGATGTGCTGGCCGGTCAGCGTCGGCGCGATGCCCGCGTAGTATTCGAGGCAATCCGCTCCCGAGATCACGTCGACGACCGAGGTCTCGGAGATGGGGCGGCCGGTGTCGCGGGTCTCGAGCCGGGCGAGCTCCTCGTTGCGCTCCCGCAGCAGCGCGGCGGCCCGCATCAGGATGCGGCCGCGCTCGACGCCGGTCATGCGCGACCAGACGCGAAAGCCCGCGCGCGCGGCCTCGACGGCGGCCTCGACGTCGGCCGCACCGGCGACGTCGACCGTCGCGAGCACCGAGCCGTCGGCGGGGTTGCGCGTCTCGAAGCGCTCGCCTGAGGTGGCGGGGCGGCGCTCGCCGCCGATGAACAGGGGGAGGTGGTCGGTCACGCCGTCTTCCTCTTCTCGCGTTGGGCGGCTTCTACTTGGGCGGCTTCCACTTGGGCGGCGGCATCGCGCGCGACGCCGCGTGCGGCGAGGTGGAGGTCGATCGTCTCGCCGACGAGCCGGCGGGCGGCGACGGTGTCGAGCCCGCCGCCGGAGAGCCCGGCACGCATCCACACGCCGTCGATGAGGCTCGCCGTCACCTCCGCGAGGTAGCCGGTCTGCGCGGACGGGACGCCGAGGCGCCCGAACTCGCGCTTGAGGTTCGAGTGCAGGCGCCGGCTGTAGATGCGCTGCAGGCGCCCGAGCGCCGGCACGTGCGGCACCTGCCCCCAGAAGGCGAGCCAGGCGGCGACCGTCTCGCGCGCGCATTGGCTCTCGTCGAAATTCGCCCCGACGATGGCCGAAAGCCGCGCCCGTGGCGCCTCGCCGGCCTCGCCGAGCCGCTTGGCGACGAGCGTCTGGAGATCGGTGAGGAGCGCGCGCATCGTCGCTTCGAGCAGCTCGGCCTTCGAGCCGAAGTAATGGGCGATCAGCCCCGGAGACATTCCGGCGCGCTTGGCGATCTTCGCCATGGTCGTGTCGTCGTAGCCGTGCGCGTGGATCGCCGCGATCGTCGCGTCGATCAATTGCCTGCGCCTGATCTTCGATACGCCGACACGCGGCATCCGGGCACCTTCGCGGGAAATCTTCGCAATGGGTTGACATCGGCAGCGTGCCCGATCTTAATTGAACGGTCAATCAATTTTGGCCCAGACGAACAGCCGCATCCGCCGAGGCGCATCCCCGCGTACCGGCCGCGGCGGCGTATCCGCGAGCCGATCGGCGGCGCGCGGACACGCCCGGAACGAGGCCCGACGAGGAGAGACGACCCGATGACGATCCGCCTTCCCGCCCTGGCCGCCGCGAGCGTCCTCGCCCTCTCGACCGCGCCCGCGCTGGCCCAGGTCCCCGAGGCCTGCCGTTCGCCGGTCTTCGCCGATGTCGGCTGGACGGACATCACGGCGACCACCGCCGCGGTCTCGGTCGTGCTCGAGGCGCTCGGCTATGCCCCGGAAGCCGAGCTCCTGTCGGTGCCGGTGACCTACGCCTCGCTGGCGAACGGCGACGTCGACGTCTTCCTCGGCAACTGGATGCCGACCATGGCCGCCGACATCGCGTCCTACCGCGAGGCCGGCACGGTCGAGGTGATCGAGACGCCCAACCTCGTCGGCGCCAAGTACACGCTCGCGGTGCCCGCCTACCTCGCCGAGCAGGGGCTGAAGGATTTCGCCGACATCGCGAAATTCCAGGACGAGCTCGACGGCGAGATCTACGGCATCGAGCCCGGCAACGACGGCAACCGCCTCATCCAGTCGATGATCGACGAGGACATGTTCGGCCTCGGCGGCTTCGATCTCGTCGAGAGCTCCGAGCAGGGCATGCTCGCCCAGGTGCGCCGCGCCGAGGCGCGCGAGGAGCCGATCGTCTTCCTCGGCTGGGAGCCCCATCCGATGAACGCCAACTTCGATCTCGTCTACCTCTCGGGCGGCGACGACGTGTTCGGCCCGAACTTCGGCGGCGCCGAGGTCTACACCAACGTGCGCGCCGGGCTGATGCAGGAGTGTGCGAACCTCGCGACGCTCCTGACCAACCTGGAGTTCACGCTCGCGATGGAGAACGAGATCATGGGCGCGATCCTCGACGACAACGCCGTGCCGGCCGACGCCGCCCGCGCCTGGCTTTCTGAGAACGTCGACACCGCGCTCGCCTGGGTCGAGGGTGTCACCACGGTCGACGGCGGCGACGGCGCCGAGGCCGTGCGCGCCGCGCTCGCGCAGTAAGCGCCCGCGTCCTCCCCGGAGGGGAGGAGTCCGCGCGAAGCGCGGGCGGTGGGGCCGTTCGACCATGCGATCGAGCCGGCCCGCCGCCCTCCCCACCCTCCGGCCTACGGCCTCCGTCCTCCCCTGCGGGGAGGTCGGGGCTGCGGCGAACGAAGGAGATGCCCCCGCCATGGACCCCGTCGCCTGGCTCACCGACAACAAGATCCCGCTCGGCGGGCTCATCCGCGACGGCGTGGACTGGCTCAACGACCATGCCGCCTTCGTCTTCTACGCCATCTCGGACGGGCTCGGCTTCGTCATCGACGGGGTCACGGAGGCGCTCCTGTGGGCGCACCCATTCGCCATCGTGGCGCTGTTCGGGGCGCTCGCGTGGGTCATCCACCGCGACTGGAAGCTGCTCGCCCTCGTCGTCGTCTCGTTCCTGCTCGTGATCAACCTGGGCTATTGGGAGGAGACGATGGAGACGCTCTCCCTCGTCGTCTTCGCCACCGCCTTGTGCATGCTCATCGGCGTGCCGCTCGGCGTCGCCGCCGCGCATCGGCCCTGGCTCTACCAGGTCCTGCGCCCGATGCTCGACCTCACCCAGACGATCCCCACCTTCGTCTACCTGATCCCGACGCTGATCCTGTTCGGGCTCGGCGTCGTGCCCGGCCTGATCTCGACCGTCATCTTCGCCGTCGCCGCGCCGGTGCGCCTCACCTATCTCGGTGTGACCTCGACGCCTCGGGCGCTGATCGAGGCGGGGGAGAGCTTCGGGGCCTCGCGCCGCCAGATCCTGTGGAAGGTCGAGCTGCCGCACGCGCTGCCCACGATCATGGCCGGGCTCACGCAATGCATCATGCTCTCGCTGTCGATGGTGGTGATCGCCGCCCTCGTCGGTGCCGGCGGGCTCGGCCAGCCGGTCGTGCGGGCGCTCAACACCGTCAACATCGCCATGGGCTTCGAGGCCGGGCTCGCCATCGTGCTCCTCGCCGTCGTGCTCGATCGCCTGTGCAAGCAACCGCAGAGGGCCAGCCGATGAGCCGTCGCATCGCCGTCCGCTTCGAGCATGTCGACGTCGTCTTCGGCGGCCGCGAGCGCGAGGCGCTCGCCCGCCTCGACCGCGGCGAGGACCGCGAGACGATCCAGCGCGAGACCGGCGCAATCCTCGGCGTCGCCGACGCCAACCTCGAGGTGGCCGAGGGCGAGATCTCGGTGCTGATGGGGCTCTCGGGCTCCGGCAAGTCGAGCCTCCTGCGCTGCGTCAACGGCCTCAACCGGGTCTCGCGGGGGCGGGTGCTCGTGTCGCTGGAGGGCGAGGAGATCGAGGTCGCCGACTGCCGCCCGGCCGACCTGAAGCGGCTGCGCGGGCGCGGCGTCGCCATGGTCTTCCAGCAATTCGCGCTGCTGCCCTGGCGCACGGTCGCGCAGAACGTCGGCTTCGGGCTCGAGGTCAACGGGCGCTCCAAGGCGGAGATCGCGCGTGTCGTCGACGAGAAGCTCGCGCTCGTCGGACTCTCGGACTGGGCGAACGCCTACGGCCACGAGCTGTCGGGCGGCATGCAGCAGCGCGTCGGCCTCGCGCGCGCCTTCGCCATGGACGCGCCGATCCTGCTCATGGACGAGCCGTTCTCGGCGCTGGACCCGCTGATCCGCTCCAAGCTGCAGGACGAGCTCGTGCAGCTGCAGAAGGAGCTGAAGAAGACCATCCTCTTCGTCTCGCACGACCTCGACGAGGCGATGAAGATCGGCGACCGCATCTCCATCATGGAGAGCGGGCGCATCGTGCAGACCGGCACGCCGGAGGACATCGCGCTCAACCCCGCGAACGCCTACGTCGCCGAGTTCGTGGCGCACATGAACCCGGTCAACGTGCTGCGCGGCCAGAGCCTGATGACGCCGCTCGAGGCCCTGACGCGGCTGCGCGACGGACGCGTCGTCGCCGAGCCGGGCTCGGGCGTGACGCTCGAGATCGCCGAGGACGGCACCGTCGCCGGCGCGCGGATCGACGGGCGCGGCCCGGCTCCGGTGCGGATCTGGGAGGGCGAGGCGAGCCACGCGGTCGCGAGCCCGGCGGATGCCGTCGTCGTCGTGTCGCCGGACGTCACCCTGCGCGAGGCGATGGAGATCCGCCGCCGCACCGGCGCGCTCCTCGTCGTCGCCAAGGACGGGCGGGCGATCGGCGTGCTCGGCGAGAAGGAGCTCTACGACGGCGTGCTCGGCGCCAGCGAGCGCTCCGAGCCCGCGGCCGACCCGCGGGAGGGCACCTCGTCCGCGGCATGACGCCGGGCTTGTTTGACTGGGCGGTGACAGGGCAAGATGGCGGCCACGTTCCGGCACGCCCAGTGCCGTCAGCCCACGGGAGCCCTCGCGATGACACCACGGCGCCCGCGCCGACCGCCTCCGCCCCGCCGCGCGCCGTCGCCGATGGCGCGGGTCGCGCTGGGCATCGTCGGCCTCGTCGCGATCCTGGCGGTGATCATCCTGGGATGAGCGCGGAAAAAGGCCGGCCCGCCGGCGCCGGCAGGGCGCGCGGGCGGGCCGCAGTCGAGGCGGGAGCCGCTCCGTGAGCTCCCGACGCCGACCCTAAGCCGCGCACCTGAACCGCGCCTGAACCCGTCCCGCCTCGTACGCTCAGCGGTAGAGATCCGCCCGTGTCGGCGGGAGGCCCGAGGGGCCGCGGATGCGCTTCGAGGCCAGCGTCTGGTTGATGTAGGCCCCGCCGCGGGCGAAGGCCATCGAGCATCCGGCGAGGTAGAGCAGCCACATCCGCACCTTCTGCGGCCCGACCAGTCCCTCGGCCTCCGCCCGGCGGTCGAGCAGCCGCTTCCACCAGAGATAGGTCGTCTTCTGGTAGTGCTCGCGCCAGCCCTCCACGTCGTGGATCTCGAAGCCGGCACGCTCCAGGTTCGCGATCGACATGCCGAGGTGATCGAGCTCCCCGCCGGGGAAGATGTAGCGCACCAGCGCCCGGTATTCGGACGTCATCTTGGCGAAGCGCTTGTCGCTCTTCTTGGCGCGCCGCGCGATCGTGTGGTGCAGGTAGAGGCCCTGCGGGCGCAGCAGGCGGTTCACGGTCGCGAAGTAGGTCGGATGGTTGGCGATGCCGACCTGCTCGAACATGCCGATGGAGGCGATCTTGTCGAAGGTGCCGTCCATCTGGACGTAGTCCTTGAAGTGGAACGTCACCTTGTCGGCGAGGCCGAGGCGCTCGGCCTTCTCCTTCGCGAGCGCCAGCTGCTCGGCCGCGAGCGTCACGCCGTGCGCCTCGACGCCGTAGTGCCGTGCCGCATGGCAGACGAGCGCGCCCCAGCCGCAGCCGATGTCGAGGAACCGCTCGCCGGGCTTCAGGCGCAGCTTGCGGCAGATCATGTCGAGCTTGTCGCGCTGCGCGCGGTCGATGTCGCCGTGGTCCTCGACGAAGTAGCCGCAGGTGTAGACCATCTCCTCGTCGAGGAAGAGGCGGTAGAAGTCGTTCGAGACGTCGTAATGGTAGGCGACGTTCGCGCGGTTCGTCTCGGGGCGCCCGTCGCGATCGATCTCGTCGCCGCGCACGGCGTCGAGCACGCTTCGCGGCCCGCGGTCCACACGCCAGAACAGCCCCGCGACCCGCAGCGCCTTGCGCTTGGAGATCCCCCGCGCCAGCCGCCCGATCTTGCCTTTCGGCCGCGCCGCCGCGAGGTCGAAGAAGGTGCCGTTCTCGAGGTCGATGCGGCCGTCGACGTGCAGCTTGATCAGCGTGTCGAGGCGCGGGCGGCGCACCAGGACGGCGACCACGCCCTCGTCGGCGAGCGTCACCGCGAGCGCGTCCTCCGGCCAGTCCGCGGGAACACGGCTGCCGTCCCACAGGCGAAAGCCGAAGCCGGGCGCCAGCACCCGGTGCGCCTCGGCGAGCAGATCCGCCAGCGCCTCGCGCCGGGTCACGGCGCCTCGATCGTGTTCCATGCATGCTCCGACGATGATCGGCGCGCACGCTAGTGCAAGAGCGCCGAGGCGGAAAGGGCGTGCCGAGCGATCATTCGATCCGGCGCCGTCGGAACACGGATCGCCGTCGGCGGTTCGGGCCGGCAGCCACAGAGCCGGAGAGGATTTTCGACATGTTCTTCCACAACAGCAAGCTTCAGTACGAGGTCCGCTGCGAGAAGCCGAGCCCGATCTTCGCCAAGATGCTCCAGCAGGCCATCGGCGGCGTCGAGGGCGAGATTCGCGTGGCGATGCAGTACTTCTTCCAGGCCATGGGCGCGCGCGGGAACCCGAAGTATCGCGACCTCCTGATCGCGACCGCGACCGAGGAGCTCTCGCACATCGAGTTCCTCGGCCACGCGGTGGCGCTCAACCTCGAGAAGGCGCCCGCGCACATGAAGGACGAGGCGGCGAAGGACCCGGTGGTCGCGGCGATCCTCGGCGGCATGAACCCGCGCCACCTGCTCTCGTCGGGCCTCTCGGCGATGCCGGTGAACGCCGATGGCGTGCCTTTCGACATGAGCCACGTCTACGCGACCGGCAACCTCGCCGCCGACATGCTGGCCAACGCCACCGCCGAGGCCGGCGGGCGCGTGCTCGCCTCGCGGCTCTACGAGCTTACCGACTGCCCGGGCATGAAGGACATGCTCTCCTTCCTCATCGCGCGCGACACGATGCACCAGCAGCAATGGCTCGCGGTGATCGAGGAGCTCGGCGGCTTCGAGGCCACGCTGCCGATCCCGAACTCGACGCCCAAGAGCCACGAGGCGACGGAGCATTCCTACGTCTTCCTCAACACCTCGCTGGACAAGAAGGCCCCGGAGGGCCGCTGGACGTCGGGTCCCTCGCTCGACGGCCGTGGCCAGTTCAGCATGCGCCCCGCCGAGCCGATGGGCCAGGAGCCCTCGCTCGGCAAGGCGCGGCCCGACAGCGGTGCCCAGAAGGAGCAGATGTGAGGCGCCGGGCAGGCGGCGCGCCGGGGTTCCGGCGCGCCGCTAGAGCGCTATCCGACCTGACAGGATCAGATCGGGCACTCTAGCTTCTTGTTTTCTCGCATCATTCTTCCCGCGACCGGCATCCACTCGCTGGGATGATGCTCTAGCGCACGCGGTGGAAGACGGTGTGACGGAACTGCCCGTGCTAGGGCGCGGGGCTGCCATCCCGTCGAACAGCGACGACGTCGCACCTCGCATGCCTCGAGGCCGACCATCCACCGAAGGTAGGTCATCCGGTCGCATTCAGGTCGGATGACCGCAGGAGACCGCGGCCGTCAATCGACCCGCCTCAGGGTCGCATCGCGGACCTGCCGGTCGCGCGGCTCCGGCCGCCCGTTCTGGATGTCGATGATGTCGCACGTGACCTGATCGGCGCCCTGTCGGCAGTCGATGATCCCGGGCGAGAACGTCGCGCCGCCGCGCTCGCAGATGGCCCTCTCGTACTCGATGAGCAGCCGATCGCCCTCGCGCCGCGCCTGCATCGGGCCACGGCAGGTGCCGTCGCGCGTGTCGCGGATCTCGACGGTCCCGCTGCCGTCGGGACCCGTGAAGCAGTAGCGGAACTGGATGCGGATGTTCGTCCCGGTCTGGACGATGTTGGCGTTCTGCGGAGATTCCCAGCACCCTTCGAGGAAGGACAGGTCCTCCTCGTCCTCGGGCAGCGCGAGGTCGTCGCCGACCTGCGGCTCGGGGGGATCGGGCTCCGGAGGCGGCTCCGGAAGGGGAGGCGGGGGCGGGGGGGGCGGCCGCCCCCGCGGGGGGGGGCGCGGCGGCCCCGCCCCGCCCGCCGGCGCCCGCGCCGGGGGCGGGGGCGGGGGGGGGGGGGGGGGGGGGGGGCCCCCCCCCGGGGGGGGGGGGGGGGGGGCCGGGGGCGGGGGCGCGGTTGGGGGGGGGGGCGGCGGCGCGGCCGGCCGAGCCGGCGGTGGGTCGCACGGCGGCCGCGCGACGAGCGCGTCCTCGAGCGCCTGGACCTGGCGCAGGAGGTCGTCGAGCTCGTCGGGCGGCGTCGCCGCCGCGGCGGCGCGCGCCGGGGGCGCGCACCACGCGACATCGATCGGCCCGAGGCGCAGGCCGCAGGCCGGCAGCAGGAGCGCGCCCGCCGCGACGAGCAGCACCGCGAACGCGCCCCATCCCAGTATCGCGAGACCTCTGCCGGCCATGATCCGCCCCCGCTTCGTTCCCGATCCGCCTCAGCGCCGTGCGCTGAGGCGGTTGATCTGCGCCTGGAGCGAGGCGATCTCGGAGCGGAGCCGCTGCACCTCCGAGTCGGCGCCGCGCGCCTGCGCCGCCGCGAGCTGCGCCCGCGCGTTCTGGAGCTGAGCGCGCGCCTGAGCGAGCTCCGCCTGCTGGCGCAGGTTGCGCTCCTCGGCCGCGCGGGCGCCGGCCGTCGCAGCCGCCGCGTTCGCTCGCACGACGTTCGCCCGGGCGGCCGCGGCCGCGGCGGCACCCTGGCGCTGCGCCGCCGTCGCCCTCAGATTGCGCGTATCCTGCTCGTAGCGGCCGCTGCCGATGCCGACGCTCGCGCAGCCGAGCCCGTCGAACCGCGGATCGCCCGTGCAGTTCGTCGCGCATCCGCCGAGCCCACCGGCCATCAGGCCGAGGACGCCGACGATGGCCGCGCTCCGCGCGATGGTGTTCGCTCGTCTCATGCTCGGTCCTCCCTGTTCACGGGACACGGTCGTAGACCTGGCCGAGCTGGCGAGCCAGGCCCTGCAGGCGGTCGCGCTGCGCGCGCATCTGGTTCAGCTGCGCCTGGGCGGAGGTGTTGCCGCCCGCGACCGCGCGTTCCAGGGTGGCGACGTCCGCATTCGCGCGGCTGACGCTCGCCTCGATGAGGGACACGTTCTGGCGTGCGCTGCGCGCCTGGCTCCGGTACTCGGCGAGCGTGATCTGCCCGCGGCGGTACTGCGCGTCCAGGCTCGAGATGCGGCTGCGCTCCTGCGAGACGATGCGCGAGGCGCTCGCCGCCTGGCGGTTGAACGACGCGATGCTGGCGTTGGCGCTGCGGATCGTCGCACGCGCCGCGTCCTGCTCGGCGGCGATCCGCCGGGTCTGCTGGTTGACGTTCTGCGCGTAGGCGCCGCCGGCGGCGCCTCCCGCGAACGCCCCCGCGAGGCCGCCGATCAGCGCGCCGCGCCCGCGGTTGTTCGGGGAGGCGAGGGCGCCGATGCCCGCGCCGATGGCACCGCCGAGAACGGCGCCCACCGCCACGCCCTGCTGGACGCGCTGGTGCTCCACCTGCTGCTGGCGCAGCTGCTGAGCCGCCGGCGAGAGGCTCGCAACGTCCACCGGACCGGCGGCCGTGCAGGCGGCGAGCAATCCGGCGATGGCGATCGCCACCACCGTCTTGCGGGCGAAGATACGTATGGATATCATGTTTGCACCCCCGTGTTGAAGATTTGCCCTCGACGTCACGCGATAGAAGACGATTTTCGTGAGCCGAGGACAATGAGAATCAAGGCGAGTCCACGCCCGGACGATTGGCTTCGACCTCCGCCCGCGAGCGTTCGAGGATCCCGGAGAGGACGCTGCGCGTGTCCTGCGTGCCGTCGCCGAGGCTCACCGCGTCCCGGCGCGCGCGCTCGACGAGCGCACCGAAGGTCGCGATCTGGTCGCGCATGGCCAGGTCGCTCATCAGCTGGTCGAACGCGTCGGGAAGCTGCTGCCCGAACTCGTCGCCGAGTTGCAGCAGGACGGTCACGTAGGCCGAGCCGACCCGCCCGAAATGGGCGAGGTTGCTGTTCGCCCGCTCGGCCCATTCGGCGGCGAGGTCCGGCGACAGGTCGGGGTTGTTCTCGCTCTCGTAGCTGAAGAACTCCACCGTCTCGCCGGTCTCGTCGAGCTCGTTGAGAAGCGTCGCGGCGCTGAAGAGCATCGCGCTCGCGCTGCGCAGGTCGGCTTCCCGGCGCCGGGTCTCCTCGGCGCGCAGCTCCGCGACGACCTCCGCGATCTGGTTGCGCAGGCCCGCCGTCTGCTCGCGCGCGATCGCCTCGAGCTCGGCCTCGGGGCGTGGCTGCGCCTGCGCCGTCGGCGCCTCTCCGGCATCGCGCAGCGCGGCGAAGGACCGCTCCAGCCCGTCGGCACTCGCGAAATCGCCCATCGCCGGTGCGCCGAGCACCACGCGGTAGCCGAGCGTCTCGCGGCGCGACTCCGCCGCGATCCCGCCGTGCGACTCGAAGAACGGGTACTCGCTGCGCTTCGCGCTGGAGATCACGTCGGCCTGGTCCTGCGTGGACCCCCCGCGCGCGATGAAGCCGCCCACCTGCCCGTGCATGCGTCCGACGCGATTGAGCCTGAACGGCTCAAGCACGATCTCCTCGGCGTTGCCGAGCACGTCGTAGAGGCCGAGCGGGTTGGGATCCTTCCCGCCGATGGCGAGCGGCAGCTGGTTGCCCGGGGACCAGATCTCGGCGACGTTGTCGACGAGGTCCGCGAAGACGTCCGCCCGGAACACCTCCGGCCCCACCGCCATGCCCCCGCGGGTCGCGAACTCCCATTCGGCCTCCGTCGGCAGGCGCACGAAGGCGACGCCGGTCTCTGCCGAGGGGAGGGCGTCCGCCGCGTTCTCCAGGAGCCAGGTGCTGTAGGCGCGCGTGAACGCCACGGCGTCGTACCAGCTCGCGTTCGTGGCGGGCATCGGGCTCGGCTGCGCGGGGCAGGTCCCGCTCACCGCGTCGCGCTGGGCTTCGGTGACCTCGTACTTGCCGATGAGGTAGTACGACCGGTCGCCCTTGGCGAAGGGACCGTCGACATGGGCCTCGCGCCGGAAGTCCTGCACCGCGCGGATCTCGTCGTTGCGTCCCAGGACGACGCGGCGGTCGTCCAGCGCCCCGGCCGAGCCGGTCTCCACCACGCGCAGGGCCATGGCCCCGCCGCAGGGCATCGGCAGCACCACGTCGTCTGGATCGGGCCGCGGGTTCCAGACCCATTCCGGCCACGTCGTGGCGGGCTGGGCCGAGGCGGGCGCGACGAGCGCCCCGGCGGAGAGGACGAGGGCGCCGACGGCTGCGGCGACGAGCAGCGCACTAGGCTTCATGGAGCACCTCCGAGGGCGCGATCTTGACGAGGAACCGGGCGAGGCCGGCCGTGACGAGGACGACCACGAGCGTCGAGCCCGCGGCGGCGACGAGGACGTCGAGCCCGGTGAGAAAGCAGGCCGGCCCGGCACCCGCGATCTCCACGGTGAAGCGCAGGTTGATGAGGAGCGCGAGCACGCCGAAGATCGAGAAGGCGAGGGCGACGCCGGCGATCGCGATCGCGATCCCCTGCACCAGCGCGAAGGCCACGAGGTCCCCGCCGCTGCCGCCCATCAGCCGCACGAGGCTCAGCTCGCGCCGGCGCTGCGCCAGGCTGGCGGACAGGCTCGCCCAGAAGGACACGAGGTAGCCGCTCGCGCCGATGCTCGCGATCAGGGTGAACAGCGTGGCGAGGTCCCGGTCGAGCTTCAGCACGCCGGAGACCTCGTCCGCGCGCGAGGTCACGGCGAAGTCCATCGCCTCCATCGACGCCGTGAGCGGGCCGACCGCCTCGAGATCCGAGGCGTAGAGGCGGATGCGCACGTAGCCCGGCGGCCGCTCGGCGGGATCGCGCCCGCCGACGCCGTAGCGCGGGACGGCGTAGCCGTCGATGAAGGCCTGCAGCGCGTCGATCGTCTCCCAGGCCAGCAGCGCGCGCTCGCCCGCGACCGCGCTCCCGGGGGCGACGGAGACGATCCGCAGCGGGATCACGAGGCGATCCTCCGCACCGGCCTCGCTCTGCCGCTCGCGCAGGACGAGGATGCGCGCGCCCGCCTCGACGCCGAGGCGCCGTGCGAGAGCGGCCGACAGGATCGCCTCGTCCAGGCCCGGGCTCGGCGTGCCCTCCGGCAGCAGCGGATCGCCCGCCGCCGTCGGCCAGGCCTGGCCCGAGACGAGCGGCGAGCGCTCGTCCGCGGCGAAGCGCGCGCTCGCCGTGATGGAGCCGATGTCGGGCATGACGAAACCGACGCCGGGCACCGCGGCGATGGTCGCGTACTGCGCCGGCGTGATGGTGGACTGGCCGCGAAACACGATCTCCAGCGAGCGCGGATCGTTGCGCAGGGTCTGCAGCAGCGCACCCACGACGCCGTTCTTGAGGCCGAGGAGGACGAGCAGGGGGCCGAGCACGGCCGCCAGCGCGACGGCGGTGAACACCACCATGGTGCGGTCGCGCTGGATCGCGCGCAGCCCGAGCCCGGCGCCCACGATCATGCCGCGACCCTCTCGCCGATGAAGCTCCAGCTGCGATCCTGGTCCGTCGTGAAGTGGACCGGAAGGATCTCGAACCCGTGCGCCTCCATCAGGTCGACATTGTGGGAGATCACCAGCACGGCGGCGCCCCTCTGCGCCGCGAGCTCGGTCAGGAGGTGCATGACCCGCGCCGCGCTCCCCGGGTCGAGCGCCGCGGTCGGCTCGTCGGCGAAGACGAAATCCGGATGGTGGGCGAGCGCGCGGGCGATGGCCACGCGCTGGCGCTGGCCGACGGACAGTTCGGAGGGCATCGTCGACAGCGGCACGTCGAGGTCGAGCGCGGCGAGCAGCCGGCGGATCTCGCGCCGATCGCCGCGCCCGGCGAGCCGCTGCGGCAGCGCGACGTTCTCCCCGACGGTGAGGAAGGGGAGGAGCCCCGAGGTCTGGAGCACGTAGCCGAAGCGCCGGGCGCGCACGCGCGAGAGCCGGCCGGCCGAGTACCGGAGAAGGTCGACGGGCCGGCGCCCCTTCTCCTGGAGCACCAGCCTGTCGCAGCCGTCGGGGGCGCTCGCCAGCGCGAGCATGTCCATCGCCGTCGTCTTGCCGGACCCGGACGGGCCGACGATCGCCTTGCGCATGCCGGGACCCAGCACGAGATCCTCGATCCACACCTCGAAGGTGCGTCGGCCGTCCGTCAGAATCCGCATCGCGTTGCGCACGGCGAGTATCGACATCACGCCCTCACGGCATCCGCGCGAGGGGGATCGTCAGCACCCGCTCGCCGTCCTCGGCGTCCGGCCGGAGCGCGATCCACAGCTCGGGCGTGTCGTGCAGGCGGCGATAATAGGCGACCTTCGAGCGCAGCGTCTCGAGCAGGTCGCGCTGCTGCCCGCCGGTCATCCGGTTCCAATCGTCCTCGGTCAGGGAGGTGATCGGGCTGTCGTAGGGCAGGAGCGCGAGGTACTCGCCGAGCGCATCCCCGAGGGAGTCGATCTGGCCGCGGGCGAGCCGGTCCGGGTCGTGCGCGAGCAGCGCCACCGCCTCGCGCAGGCTCGTGAAGAAGCCGTCCGGATCGAGCCGGTCGAGGCCGGACTGCGCGGTCTCGATGATCCGCTCGCCCATCTCGAACAGGGTCGCGAGCTGGTTCTTGGTGATGAGCACGCGGATGTCGAGCGCGTCGCGGCGGGGGTTCTCGAGGGCCTTGTCGATCATCCAGGCCCGGAACACGTCCGGCGGATCGCCCGCGAGATAGCTGAGCTGCATCGCGCGCCAGCTGCGCCGGAGGCGGGCCTCGTCCGAATCGTCGTTCGGGTCGGCGTCCGCGACCACGCCGTTGCGCCGGGTCTCCGATGCGAGACCCACCATCTGGTCCGCGATTCCGTCGATCAGTCCCGTGAACCGGGCGACGTCGCCGCCCTGGATCTCGCGATAGTAGCTGTCTGCCTCGACCCGCGCGAGCTGGGTGTAGGCGCTCCGGCCGAGCGAATGATCCGGG
The DNA here is from genome assembly GCF_052380005.1 of Salinarimonas sp. NSM. Taxonomy (NCBI): domain Bacteria; kingdom Pseudomonadati; phylum Pseudomonadota; class Alphaproteobacteria; order Hyphomicrobiales; family Salinarimonadaceae; genus Salinarimonas; species Salinarimonas sp. NSM. The sequence goes on along the minus strand of NZ_JBQTCJ010000063.1, from coordinate 2,990 downwards.
CCGCCCTCCGGCGTGGTCAGGTGGAAGACGAGCGGGTGGAACCCGGCGGAGCGCAGGCGCGCGTTCATCTCCGGGGGCAGCATCGCCGTGAGCGTGTCGCCGAGCTCGGGCGAGCGCGGGCTCGCGTCGGTGATCAGCACGAGGAACTTGACCTGGAAGGCGGAGAGATCGGCCGTGCGCACGGCCTCCTCGATTCCCCCGAGCGAATCCTCGGCGAAGCCGGGGCTCGCCGCACGGGAGGGGCGCATCGTGGCGAGCTGCGCGCTCAGCCGATCGACCGTCGAATCCTCCGCGAGCGGGAGATAGGTGCGCGTGTGGTACTCGAGGGCCGGGGTCACGGCGTCGGACTGGCGAAAGCCGACGAGGCCGAAACGCACGGCGTCCGCGATGTCGGAGTCCATCAGCCGTCCCCGGATGCGGTCGACGGCGCGCTGGACCCCCTCGATGTAGGGCCCCATCGAGGTCGTCGTATCGATGACGAAGACGACCCCGGCGCGGAACTCGCCCTGCTCGGTGTCGCTCGGTTCCTGGAGGGCGACGGACGCCACCTCGAGCATGCGCCCGCGCGCGCCGAAGTGCAGCACCCGCTGCTCCGCCTGCAGGATCGGGAAGATGTAGAAGTCGTCGTCGATGTCGACGTGAAGCTCGGGCTCGATGGACACCACGGGCGCGTCCGGCGCCAGCGCGTCGGCGACGGCCGCGGTCCTCAGATCGGTCACCCGCGTGAGCACGTCCTCGCAGCAGATCGTCTCCTCGAGCGCCTCGCGTGAGCGGAACAGCAGGGTGCGCTCCCGCCGGTTCAGCGCCGGGTCGTTGAAGGCGACGACGATCGTCTGCTTCCAGTCGATCGCACGATCGGCGGAGATCCAGCCCTCGGCGCCGTCGTCGTCCTCGCCCACGCGCAGCCAGTCGCCGCGGCGTTCGTAGACGTAGAGGATGGTGAAGGGGTCGAGCGGCTCCGCCGCGGCCGTGCCCGCGTCGGGCGCACCGTGGATGCGCGCGCCGGTGCGGGTGATCACCTTCTGGTAGAGGGTCTCCGCTCCGTCCAGGACGAGCGGAGCGTCCGCGCGGGCGATGGACGGGGCGCCGGCGACGAGCGCCGCCACCAGTCCGGCGAGCAACAGGGCGGTGCGCAGCATCGACATCTCTCCTCCTAGCTCTCGCAGTAGTTTTCGCGGGCGATCGGGTCGTCGGCCTCCGGCCTCTCGGAGAGCCAGGCGCACAGCGCCGCGATCTCCTCGGCGGCCCGCGCCTCCCCCTGGCCGCGGGCGACAGTGTAGTGGCGCAGGGCCGCGGACGCGTTGGGGCCCGGCGCCTCGATGCGCTCCCACAGCGAAAGGCGCGGATCGAAGGTCTCCCCCATCCAGATGGCGGCATCCGCCAGGCCCTCGCGCCCGGCGCGCTCGATCGCTGCGGCCGCGAGCTCGACGTCCGGCGGGTCCGCCCGCAGCTGCTCCTGTCCGAGCTCGAACAGCCGCTCCGGCGGCGTTGCCGGGTCGAGGATCTCGTCGCGGGGGCTGCGCGCGGTGTCCTGGCGGGGAAGCTCGGTGGGCGGAGGCGTCGGTTCGATCGCCACCTCGTCCTCCGAGCCGAACAGGCCCGGCAGGAAGAGGATCGCCGCGACGGCGAGGAGCAGGCCCGCGACGGCGCCTGCGATGACGAGCCTCTTGTAGGACTTGCGCTCTTCCTCCTCCTCGTAGCCCTCGTCGTCGTCCTCCTCCTCCTCCCGGCTCCGGTGGTGCGCACCTGGATCGTCGAGGTCCCGGTCGTCGAGGTCCCGCTCGTCGAGGTCCCGGTCGTCGAGGTCCTGGTCGTCGGGGCCCCGGCCGTCCAAGCCTCGGCCGTCCAAGCCTCGGCCGTCCCGGTCGTCGAGGCCCCGGCCGGCGCCCTGCGCGTCGTTCCCGATCGCCCGGTCGGGATCGCCGCCGAGCGGTCGCGGCGAGACTGCGCCGGATGTGGGCCCTGCCTCAGGCTCCGGCCGAGCCGCGACCGGCGTCGGCGCGACGGGGCCCTGCGCGGAGGAGGCCCGCGCGAGCTTGGGAATCGACGGCCAGTCGACCTCCGACTGCAGCCCGATCGAGCGGATCGCGATGGTGATCCGCTCGTATTCCTCGATCTCGTTGACCACGTCCGGGCCGACGACGAGGCGCACGCCCATGTCCGTCGACTCGACGCCGAGCGGCTTCAGGTCGTGGCTCTGCGCCTGCCACCCCGCCGGCCCCAGATGCGGCTTCGACGGGTGCTCGCGCGTGATCTGGATCGGCGCGCCCGTCGGCAGGGCGGCCGCGATCGCGATGTGCGCGAAGCCCGCCGGGCGCCGTGGATCTCGCGTGACCTTGACCGGGACGTTCATGCAGCGCGCCTCACAGAGCCTGGTCGAGGACGTCGATGATGCGCCCGAGCCGCGCGTTCTGCGCGACGTTGACGAAGCCGCCCTCGCCGCTGCGCGCGTTGTCCTGGACGATCTGGTAGAAGCCGAAGATCCAGTCGTCGAAATAGGACTGGCGGAAGGGCACCGGCTCGGCCGGGAGGCTCTCGGCCAGGTAGGCGACCGGGCGCTCGGCGAAGACCGTGCGCGCGCCGCCGTCGGGCAGCGTCACCGTCGGGCGCTCCGCCGCCGGCGTGTCGCGCCATCCGAGATCCGAGACGAAGCGGTTGAGCACGCGCTCGGAGAGCACCGCCGCCTTGGCGATCAGCTCGTCGCGCCGCTCCTCGTGGGCGAAGACGGTGAGCTTCTCCGCGAGCCGGGCGCTCAGGTTCAGGCGGTGCGCTGCGCCGGCGATCTCGCCCACGAGCTCGCGCAGCGTCGCCGAGGCGATCCCCATCTGGCTGCAGAAGGCCGGCGTCTCGGTCTGCGCGTACATCCGCTCGAGCCACGCCTTCTGCGCAGCCTCGGCGAGGATCGCCTGGCGCGTGCGCCGACGCTCCTGCGGCTGGGTGCTCGCCGATGTGGTCGCGTCGGGCACGGCGGCCACGGGCGCGGCCTGGCC
>NZ_JBQTCJ010000062.1:0-28327 GCF_052380005.1 Salinarimonas sp. NSM | reverse complement strand
CCGATCCGGCCGAACCCTCCTGAGAAGGCCCCGCCGCGTCGGGAGCCGGGGTATACGAGGCCGCGCCCGCCGGGTCAACAGCGCGCGCGAAGTTTTTTCACGCCCCGGGGGAACCGCGATTCGACCGCCGACGAAACGGACAGGGCCGTTCGGGCATTGCCGTCTCGGACCCAACGAGGGAGGAAGCGATGCCGCGCTGGCGTGTGACGTTCTACAAGACGATCTCCGACGACACCGGGCACGACCATCGCACGGTCCAGAAGGAGCTCACCGTCGACGCCGACGACGGTGAGGCGGCGGTCGCGGAGGCTGAGCGGCTCTACGCCCTCGCCGAGGGCTGCGACTGGCGCCTGCGCGCCGACGCCGTCTCCGCCGAGGAGGCGTGACGGAGGGGGATGCGACCGGGCGACGACGGTGCACGCCGTCGGCGCGCTGGCGCGCGATGCCGACCCGGCATGCGTGTAATGCCGCCCCCGGTCAGACCCCCGCCCCCACCGTCGCCGGGAACGTCACCTCCACCAGGGTCCCCTCCCCCTTGCGCGAGGAGATCGTCATGGCGCCGCGGTTGGCCTCGACGAGGGCCTTGGTCAGCGGCAGGCCGAGGCCCGTGCCGCCCGGGCGGCGGGCGGTGGCGAGCTGGCGGAAGGGCTCGAGGGCGGCTTCCACCTCGCTCGGCGACATCCCGATGCCCGTGTCGCGCACGCGGAAGGCGACCTCGCCGCGGTCGGTCAGCGCCGTCGAGACGATGACCTGGCCGCCGGGATCGGTGAAGCGCACGGCGTTGGAGAGCAGGTTGAGGACGATCTGGCGCAGCGAGCGCTCGTCGCCGACGACCTGCGGGAGCTTGGCGAGGAGGCTCGTTCGCATCACGATGCGCTCGCGCGCCGCTTCCGGCTGCATCAGCGCGACGCACGCGCCCACGAGCTCGTTCACGCCCACCGCGCGAAACGCGAGGTCCAGGCGCCCCGCCTCGATCTTGGCGAGGTCCAGCAGGTCGTTGATCAGGCTCAGCACGTGCTGGCCCGAGGCGTGGATGTCGGCGAGATAGTCCTTGTAGCGCTCGTTGCCGATGGCGCCGAAGCGCTCCTCGCGCATCACCTCGGCGAAGCCGATGATGGCGTTCAGAGGCGTGCGCACCTCGTGGGAGATGCGGGCGAGGAAGTCGGACTTCTGCGCGCTCGCCGCCTCGGCGGCGCGCTTGGCCTCGGTGAGCTCGGCCTCCGCCTGCCTGAAGGCGGTCATGTCGCGCAGCACGGCGCAGAAGCGCGCCGGCTCGCGCCGCCCCGCCCGACCGCCGCTCTCGCCCGGGCTCGGCTCGCCGACATCGCCCTCGGCGACATCCCCCTCGCCGACGCGCCCGAGCGTCATGAACAGCGGGATCGCGCCGCCCTGGCGCACGCGCCCGAGCACCTCGCGCCCGCCGTCGAGCAGGCTCGCGACGCCGCTGCGGCCGAGGCTCGCGAGGTAGTCGAGCGCGGCGGCGTGGCTCTCGGTCTCGAACAGCGCCGTGAAGGGCTCGCCGGCGATCTCGTTCGCCTCGTAGCCGAACAGCGCCTGGGCCGCGCGGTTGAGCGCGTGGATGCGGCCCTCGCCGTCGACGACGACGACGCCGTCCGTCGCCGTGTCGAGGATGGCGTCGCGCTCGGCGAGCTCGGCCTCGAGGCGCGCCGCCTCGATCTCGAGCGCGCGCACGCGGTGGACGGGGTCGCTGTCGGGCAGGCGGCGCACGACGAGGAGGCTCGCCGGACCGTCCTCGAGATCGAGGGTCGAGAGCCGCACCTCGGCGGCGAAGCTCGCGCCGTCGCGCCCCGCGAGCGACAGGGGGGCGGGATCGAGCGCCTCGACGCGCGCGAGCGCGCCGGGCCGGCCCTTCACAAGGCCGGCGACGCCGCCCGCGGCGCGGAAGGCGCCGAGGTCGGCGTGCCCGAGGAGATCGAGCAGGTGGCGGTTGGCGTAGAGCGTCTCCTCGCCGCGATGCACGACGACGCCCAGCGGGATCCGCTCGAGCGCCGCCGCCGCCAGCGGATCGCCGGCCGGCCGAGCGGGGCGCGGGGGGAAGGCCGCGACGGCGGAACCCGCTGCGTCGTCCGGGCGGACGTCGGGATCCTCGTCGCCCGCGTAGCGCGCGCCGAGCGCACGGGCGATCTCGCGGAAGGCGGAATGCTCGGTGGGTGACAGGCGCAGGGCCGGGGTGGACGCCGCCGCCGGCCTCTGCGCGTCCTTCAGGACGTCGCCGCCCGCAGGCGCGCGCGGATCGACGTCGTTCGCCGGCGAGCCGGGGGCGAGGTCCTCTCGCGGCTCGGTGGCGAAGGAGGGTGCCGAGGGGCTCGCTTGGGGCTCTGCGAGGGGGGCGCCGAGCGACGCGGCGAGGTCCGCCTGCGCCTCCCCGAACCGCCCCTGCGCGGGCGCCGTGAGCGAGGCGAGTGCCACGGGCGCGGCGAGCTCCGCCGCGGGCTCGTAGCGCTCGCCCGCCGCGACGGCGAAGCGCGCCTGCGGCGCGAAGGCCGCGTCCTCCTCGCGGTATGCGGCGGGCGCGGCGTCGGCGACGGGCTCGGAATCGGGCGCGGAGTCGGGCTCGGGCGCGGCGCGCTCCGGCTCGCCGATCGAGGGCTCCTCGATCGAGGGCTCCTCGGTGGCGAGGTGCTCTGGGGCGATGCGCTCTGTGGCGAGATCCTCGGTGGCGCGATCCTCGCCGTCGGCTGCTTCGGTCGAGTGCGGCTCGGTGGCGGGCGCCTCCGGCTCGAGCCCGTCGGTTTCCAGCGGCAGGGCTTCGGGCGCGGACTCCTCCGCCTCCGCGGCGTCGCGGCCCGCCGCGTGCTGCTCCTGCGCCTCCTCGTCCTGCGCTCCCTCGTCCTGCGGCGCCGCGGCGGGATGCGCCGGGAAGAGGCAGATCGCGTCGGTGCGGATCAGGCCGAAGCCGCGCATCTCGCGCCCGCCCTCGCCGCGCACGCGCGCAGGCAAGCCGGCGAGGTCGATCTCGACCGCGGCGGGCGTTCCCGAGACGCGCCAGAGCACCGTCCGGCCGCTGAAGGTCTCGCCGCGGGCGACGAGCTCGGCGACGATGTCGCGCGGATCGTGGGCGACGTCGGCGAGGATCTCGGCGAAGCCCCGGCCGGTGATCGCGGCGGTCTCGGCGCCGATCGTGTCGGCCAGGGCCGGCGAAACCTCGCGCACGCGCCCCTGCGCGTCCGCCCGCCAGACGAAGCGCACGACGCCGCGCCCGGCGAGGCGCGCGCGCGCCTCCGACAGCGGATCCGGCTCTGGCTCTGGCTCTGGCTCGGGCTCGGGCTCGGGCTCGGCCTCTGGCTCGGGCTCGGCCTCGGGCTCGGGCTCGGGAGCTTGCGCGACCGGCACCGCCGCGGCGTCCTCGGGCGCAGCCTCTTCGGCAACCGTCACTCGGCCCATCGTGTCCTCGTGAGCCGTGTCCTCGTGAGCAGCGTCCTCGTGAGCAGCGTCCTGCGACGTGACGGCCACCGGCTCCTCCCCCGCGCCCCCCGCCGCCTGCACGGCCTCGGCCGCGGACGCGCCGGTCTCGCGTCCCACGAAGGGCGCAAGCACCGGCGGCTCGTCGAGGAAGGCGGTGAGGAGGACGCTCTCGCCGGTCTCCAGCACGAGGCGCCGACAGGCGAGCGTGATCGGGGCGGCGAGACGGCCGGGGCGGAAGCGCAGGCGCTCGAGGCGCTCGGCGCCGTCCGGCGCGAGGCCCCCGGCGAGCGCGGCGAGCCGGTCGCGGGGGGCGAGATCCGGGCGCACGCGGCCCTGCGCGTCGACGACGAGCGTCTCGGCGAGCGCCCGTGCGCCCTCGGACGCGTAGAGCACGAGACCCGCGTCGGCGCTCCAGACCAGAACGGGGCGCACGGCGAACGGGCTCCGCGTTCCCGCTCGCGCGACGAAGGCATCGAACGCCGTGCGCGCCGCCTCGTCCACCCACGCCTCTCCGCCCTCGCCCATCGTTCGGCACCCCGTCCACCGCCGCGAGCCTTTCGCGAAGGCGGTCGCAGGCGCATACTTAACCATCGTTTAACGCAGGACGGCCCGCAACGCATCCCCGACCCCGGCGGTAAGCCGGCGTCAACCTTAACGTCGCGGACGGCCTGTTGATTTTGCGTCGCACAAGAGTTATGTTGCGTCGCACAAAGAGCCGGGCCGCCGTCGTGGTGCCGGCGCAGCCGACCGATGGAGGATCGCCATGGCGAACGAGCGCAACACCACCTTCGAGATCCCGGCCGAGATGCGCGAAATGGCCGAGCGCAGCGTCGAGCAGGCCCGCATGGCCATGGAGGGCTTCGTCAGCGCCGCCGCGCGCGCGATGGAGAGCTTCGACGCGCCGGCCGAGCGCATGGGCATGAACCCCAAGGACATGCGCGAGAAGACATTCGGCATGGCCGAGGCGAACCTCAAGGCGAGCTTCGAGCACGCCCAGAAGATGATCCGCGCCAAGGACCCGGCCGAGGCCATGAAGCTCCAGATGGAGTTCATGCAGGCCCAGTTCGCGCTGATGCAGGAGCAGATGCGCCAGCTCGGCGTCGACGCCTCCGCGGCGATGAAGCAGGCCGGCGATGCGGCGACCGCCGCCGCGAAGGACGCCGGCAAGGCCGCGCCCACGGGCGGCCCCGCCAAGAAGGCGTGACGGCGACGCCGTGAGGGCGAAGGCGTGATCGGGAGACCGCGGCGGGCCGCGGTTCTCCCGAGACCGACCCCGCCGCGCGCGATCGCGCCGGGGTCATTCAGGGACACGGGCGCGCAGACGAGGAACGAGCGATGAGCGACGAGACCACGAGCAAGCCGAAGACCGCGGTCGCGGCGTCGTCGAAGGCGCGGGCCCGCCGCGCCACCACGCGCGGCATCCCCGCCGAGGCGCGGGTCCCCGAGAAGCCCCCCGTCGCCCCCGCTGCGACGGCCCCCGCGCCGGAGGCACCCGTGGCGACGACGAGCGTTGCGACGGCTTCCGCGCGAAAGACCCCGTCGCGAAAGGCCCCTTCGCGAAAGGCCCCTTCGAGAAAGACAACGGCGCTGAAGTCGGCCGCCCTCAAGGCCGCCGCCGCACCGCGCCCCGAGCCGGTGGCGAGCGAGGCCGCCGAGGCGGCGACGCCCGCGGATCCGGCTCCCGCCTCCGCGCGCGTGCCCTCCGACATCCCGGCTCCGGCCCTCGCGCCGCGCAGCCCCGTCTCTCCGCCCGTGTCCCGGCTCGCCACCCCCTCGCCGGCACCCTCGACGCCGGTCGACGACGAGCATTCGGACGTGCGCGAGGAGGCGTTCTCCGCGGTCGGCATCGCCCACATCCCGGCCGCCGAGGAGCTGGTGAAGCCCTACGGCCGCCTGCTCGAGACCGGCGCCGACGGTGCGCGCACCGCCTACGCGCAGGCCCGCGAGAACAACGAGGCGCTGGCCCAGGCCTGCTTCGAGAGCGCCACGGCGACCGGCCGCGGCGTGGCGGCGCTGAACGCCCAGGTCCTCGACCTGATGCGCGCCAACACCGACCTGACGCTCTCGCTGATGCGCTCGACGCTGACCGCCGGCTCGCTGTCGGAGGCGGTCAAGCTGCAGACCTCCGGCGCCCGCCAGGCCTACGAGACCACGAGCGCCCATCTGCGCGCCATCGCCGACACCACGACGAAGCTCGTCGGCGAGGCGACCGGGCCGCTGACGCAGGCGATGACGAGACGCTGAGGGGGAGGGGGAGGCCGGCGCGCCGAGCCTCTTCATCCGAGCATCATGCCGTCGATCGACGGGGCTCCGTGCGGTGCGCCATGCCGCATCAGGCCCCGCGGTCCTGCAGCATCGCCTTCGCGCCCGTCGTCGAGGCGTCGGCGTACGACGCGACGACCTCGCACCAGCCGATGCGGGCATCGATGCTCAGAACAACGACAGCACCAGCGCGATCGCGATCACCCACACCCCGATCACCAACGCCCGCCCGCGCCCCGCGGCCGCCTCGCCCGCGCGCTCGATCGACGACGGCGCGAGCGCGATCCCCCGCTCCGTCCCCTGCTCGAGCTGCACCAGCAGCCGCTCGGCGCGCACCGCGATGTCGGGCAGATCCTGGAGCACGCCGAACAGCGTGCGCGCCCCGCGGCCCACGTCCTCGATCTTGCCGACGGGGCCGAGATTGCGCTCGATCCACTCGCGCACGACGGGCTCGGCGATGGTCCACATGTCGAGATGCGGATCGAGGCGGCGGGCGACGCCTTCGACGACCACCATCGTCTTCTGCAGCATGACGAGCTCGGTGCGCGTCTGCATCTCGAAGATGGCGGTGACCTCGAAGAGCAGCGCCAGCACGCGGGCCATGGAGATCTCGTCGGCGCGCCGATCGTGGATCGGCTCACCGATGGCGCGGATCGCTTGCGCGAAATCGAGCACGGAATGGCGCGGGGGGACGTAGCCCGCCTCGAAGTGCACCTCCGCCACGCGCACGTAGTCCCGGCGGATGAAGCCCAGCAGGATCTCGGCGAGGAAGCGCCGCTCGCGGTGGCCGAGCCGGCCCATGATGCCGGTGTCCACGGCCACGAGGCGCGAGCGCGCGTCGACGAACAGGTTGCCGGGGTGCATGTCGGCGTGGAAGAAGCCGTCGCGGATCGCTTGGCGCAGGAAGCTCTGGATGACGATGCGCGCGAGCGCGACGCGGTCGTGGCCGGCGGCGTCGATGTCCTCGGGCTTGTTGAGCTTGATCCCGTCGATCCACTCGAGGGTCAGCACCTCGCGGTCGGTGAGGTCCCACTCGGGCTTGGGCACCCGGAATTCGAAGTCGTTCTTGGTGTTGTCGGCGAGCTCCGAGAGCGCGGCGGCCTCGAGCCGCAGGTCCATCTCGATCACGACCGAGCGTGCGAGCGTCTCCACCACCTCGACCATCTTGAGGCGGCGCGCCTCCGGATCGTAGCCCTCGATGAGGCGCGCGGCGAAGCGCATGTCCTGCAGGTCCTGGGAGAAGCGCTGGCGCACGCCCGGTCGCACGACCTTGACCGCGACGACCTGCTCGCCGCCCTCCGGCGTCCTCATCACGGCGCGGTGGACCTGGGCGATGGAGGCGGCGGCGACCGGCTCGCCGAAATGCGAGAAGATCGCCTCGATCGGGCGCCCGAGCGCTTCCTCGACGACGCGCACCGCCTCCTCGCGCGGGAACGGCGGCAGGCGGTCCTGCAGGCTCTCGAGATCGCGCGCGGCCTGGAAGCCGACGATGTCCGGGCGCGTCGCAAGAAACTGACCGAACTTCACGTAGGAGGGCCCGAGCCGAACGAGCGCCGCCGAGAGGCGGCTGCGCGACGAGCCCGCGTCCCTGCGCTCGACGAGACGGGCGAGCCTCAGCCCGAGCCGCGGCAAGGGCGGCAGCACGGACGGATCGACGAGGCCGAGCGCGCCCTCACGGGCGAGCACGAAGCCGGCGCGCGCCATGCGCGCGATGTGGATGGCGGCACCGATCACGAAGCGACGCCCATCAGATCTTCCAGCCCGAATGCAGGCGCACGATCCCGCCGGTCATCGGCCGGTGCGACACGCGCCGGAAGCCCGCCTCCTCGATCATGTCGGCGAAGACGCCCGGCGTGGGGAAGCGACGGATCGATTCGACGAGGTAGCGGTAGCTCTCCGCGTCCCCCGTCACCGCCTTGCCGATGCGCGGGATGACGTTGAAGGAATAGGCGTCGTAGATCCGGTCGAAGCCCGGGATGTCGGGCATCGAGAACTCGAGGCAGAGAAAGCGCCCACCGGTCTTGAGCACGCGGTGCGCCTCGGCGAGCGCGGCCTCGATGCGCGGCACGTTCCTGATGCCGAAGGCGATCGTGTAGGCGTCGAAGCGCCTGTCCTCGAACGGCAGGACCTCGGCGTTCCCCTCCACGAAGGTGGCGCGCGACCCGTAGCGCGCGCCCGCCCGCTCGCGGCCCACCGCGAGCATCTCGGGATTGATGTCGAGGACGGTGACGTGCGCCGCCGGCCCGGCCTCGTCGAGGACGCGGAAGGCGACGTCGCCGGTGCCGCCGGCGACGTCGAGATGGGCGAAGGGCCGCGTGCGCGCCGGGCGCAGCGACGCGACCATCGCATCCTTCCAGGCCCGGTGGAGGCCCGCCGACATCAGGTCGTTCATCAGGTCGTAGCGCCGCGCCACCGAGCGGAACACGTCGTCGACGAGGCCCTGCTTCTCCCCGAGCGAAACCGTCCTCTCGCCGAAGTGCGTCGTCGTCTCGTCCACCATCGCGTCCACCGTTCTCGCGCTCGCGCACCCTGCGTCGCCCGGAGACATAGCGAAAGCCGCGGGCCGAGGCTATCTGATCTAGGCGCGCGGGCCGCATTTCCCACCCGCGCCCCCCCGCGACACGCACGCCAAGCCGAGACATGCCCGAGCTTCCCGAAGTCGAGACCGTCCGCCGTGGGCTCGAGCCCGCCATGGTGGGCGCGCGGTTCACGCGGGTGGACCAGCGCCGGCCCGACCTGCGCTTCCCCTTCCCGCCACGGTTCGAGGCGCGGCTCGCGGGCGCCGAGGTGCGCGCGCTGTCGCGCCGGGCGAAGTACCTGATCGCGGATCTCTCCACCGGCGAGAGCCTGATCATGCACCTGGGCATGACGGGCCGGTTCACGGTGGAGCATGCGCACGCCGTGATCACGCCCGGGGAGTTCCACTACGCGCCGGGCACGATGCCGCTGCACGACCACGTCGTGTTCGAGTTCGACACCGGCGCGCGGGTCACCTACAACGACGTGCGCCGCTTCGGCTACATGGACCTGGTGCCCTCGGCGGGGCTCGCCGAATGCAGGCACTTCGCCGGTCTCGGCATCGAGCCGCTCGGCAACGCGCTCTCCGGCGAGACGCTGGCCGCGCTCTTCCACGGAAAGATCGCCCCGCTCAAGGCCGCCCTCCTCGACCAGCGGCTGATCGCGGGGCTGGGCAACATCTACGTCTGCGAGGCGCTCCACCGCGCGCGCCTGCATCCGGAGGCGCCGGCGGGAAGCGTGGCGACGAAGACGGGGCGCCCGCGGGCGAGCGCGCATCTGCTGGCGCAGGAGATCCGCGCCGTGCTGAGCGAGGCGGTCGCCGCCGGCGGCTCGACGCTGCGCGACTTCGCCCACGCGGACGGCTCGCTCGGCTATTTCCAGCACGGGTTCAAGGTCTACGACCGGGAGGGCGAGCCGTGCACGGCGCAGGGGTGCGGCGGGACGGTCGAGCGGATCGTGCAGTCGGGCCGCTCGACGTTCTACTGCGCGCGCTGCCAGATTCGCTGAGCCACACGCGCCGGCCTCACCCCCCGAAGCGCCGCGCCACCGCCCGCGAGAGCCGCTCGCCCTCGGCGAGGTAGCCCGCGATCGCGCGCTCCGCGGCGGGCGTGCAGACGCGATACGTCAGCGCGAAGGCCCGGTAACCGCGGTTGTAGGCGCCGGCGAGCCGCCCGGCGCGCACCTCGCCCTCCGCATCGATGAGCCCCTGCATGCGCGCCGGCCATTCGGGCGCGTCGACCGCGCCGCAGAGGTCGCGCAGGAAGGCGAGCGAGCCCATGACCTCGGAGAGGCGCAGGAGCTCCGCCTCGTAGGCGGGCGGCGGCGCGGGCGCCTGCTCCGCGGGAGCGGCGTCCTGGGCGCGGGGGGGCGTCGCGGGCGCGGAAAGGAGCAGCGCGGCGAGTGCCGGAACGAGCGCACGGGCGAGCGTATGCCTCATCGCGTGCCCTCGGCCATGGCGATCGCCGCGCGCACGATGTCCGGGAGGCCGGGCGTCGTCGGCAGCCGCTCGGCCTCGGCGCCGTCGGCCCAGACGATCTCGAGAGCCTCGGGGCCGGTCTCCCCCTCCCCCGAGCGCCAATGCGCGGCGTGCGCCTGGATGACGAAGTGCGAGGCGACGCGGCCCGCCTCGTCGCGCAGGATGATCTCGACGGGGCGGATCGGCCCGATGATCGCGGCCGTGACGCCCACCTCCTCGTCGAGCTCGCGCAGCGCCGCCTCGGCGAGGGTCTCGCCGGTCTCGACGAGGCCGCCGGGCAGCGTGAAGCGCCCGCGCATCGGCTCCTTGCCGCGTGCGGCGAGCAGCACGCGCCCGTCACGCACGACGGCGACGCTCGCGGCGAGGAAGGGGCGGATGGGGGCGAGGCGTTCGTCTGTCACGGATCGGTTTGTCGCCAATCCGGCGGCGAAGGGCAAGGCCGGGATTGCACGAAGGCCGGCGCGACCGTCACCGAACCGTCGGACGCCCGCGCTAGAAAGCCGGCTCGGCGTCCGGGATGCGGCCGCCGCCTTGCCCGGGGCCCCGCCGATGAAGCGCCTGTCCGAGACACCCCTCGTCCACCCCGACGCCGGCGTCGCCGCGACGCGGCTCGGCCGATACACCGAGGTCGGCGCGCGCACGCGGCTCGTGGAGAGCGTGCTCGACGACTATTCCTACATCGTCGAGGACGGCGAGATCGCCTGCACGACGATCGGCAAGTTCGGCTCCATCGCGCGGGCGGTGCGCATCAACCCGGGCAACCACCCGATGGAGCGGGCGAGCCAGGCGCACTTCACCTATCGCGCATCCGCCTACTGGCCCGACGAGGAGGAGGACGAGGCGGGCTTCTTCGACCGGCGCCGCGCCTCCCCCGTGACGATCGGCCACGACGTCTGGATCGGCCACGGCGCAATCGTCCTGCCCGGGCGCACGATCGGCACGGGCGCGGTGGTCGGCGCGGGGGCGATCGTCACGAAGGACGTCGCGCCGTACACGATCGTCGTCGGGAACCCCGCCCGTCCGGTGCGCCGACGCTTCCCGGAGCCGATCGCGGAGCGCCTCCTCGTGCTCGCCTGGTGGGACTGGGACCACGAGCGCCTGCGCCGGGCGCTGCCGGATTTCAGGGGGCTGGGGGTGGAGGCGTTCCTGGAGAAGCACGGGGGGTGAGGCGGCACGACCTCACCACTCCACGACCATCTCCACCCGGTCCGCCGGGAACAGCGCCCGCGTCGCCTGGATGCGCAGACCCTCCGCGTCGACGTTGACGTTGTCGAGGACGAGCAGGATGCGGCCCGGGGAGAGGTCGAGGGCGGCGGCGTCGTCCGGCCCGGCGGGGCGGGCGCCGACCGTGCTGGCGAGGCGGCGGTAGTCGGGCACACCCATCGCCGCGTAGGCGCGCGTCAGGGAGCCGGTCTCGCGGAAGCGGGCGTCGAGGCCGGCGAAGCGGGGGAGCGGGAAGAGGTTGGTGGCGAGCGCGATCGGCGTGCCGTCGGCCGAGCGCGTGGTGACGAGCTCGAGCACCGGCGCGCCCTCGGCGATCCCGAGCCGCTCCGCCGCCCAGGCGTCGGCCGGTCGCTCCCGGGCCGAGATCAGCACGCCGCCGGCCTGACGCCCGGCGCCGGAGACGATCTCCGTGAAGCGCGTGCGCGGACCGATCGGGTAGGCGAGCGGGAGGGCCTCGACGAAGGTGCCGCGCCCCTGGGTCGCGCGCACGAGGCCGCGGGAGGCGAGAACGCCGAGCGCGCGGCGCACGGTGTGGCGGTTCACGCCGAATCGCTCGGCGAGCTGCGTCTCGGCGGGGAGCCGGTCGCCGGGAGCGAGGCGGCCGGCGCCGATGTCGGCCTCCAGCCCGTCGACGATCTGCCGCCAGGCGGCGACGCCCTCGCCGCGGACGAGGGAGGGAGGGTCGGCTCGGGAGGCGGGGTCGGATGGCGGCATGTCATCGAAACTTCATTTGACCCGATTGGCTGATTGTCTATATCACTAGACAACACAGATCGCCACCGCCAACTCCACCCCGGCGACCCTCCGGAGCGGCGCATGCCCCCCGATGCCTCCCCACCCTCCCTCGAAGCCCGGCAGGCGGCGATGCGCCTGTGCGCACTCGCCCGCACGGACGAGCTCGAGACCGCGCTCGCCACGCTCGACGCACCCCGCACGGTCTCCGACCTGCGCCGGCCCGAGACCGGGCTCGTCATGCTGCGCGGGCGCATGGGTGGGGACGGGCGTCCGTTCAACGCCGGCGAGGCGACGGTGACGCGGGCGGCCGTGCGGCTGCCGTCGGGCGAGGCGGGTTTCGCCTACCATCTCGGCCGCGACGCCGCCCGCGCCCGCAAGGCGGCGATCCTCGACGCCCTGTTCCAGGCCCGGCCGCAGGCCGTCGAGGCGGCGCTCGCGCCGGTGGAGGCCCGTATCGCCGCGGAGCGCGCCGGAGAGGCGCGCCGGGTCGCGGCGACGAAGGTCGATTTCTTCACCATGGTCCGCGGGGAGGATTGAGATGCGCGCCGCCGCCGACCCGTCGCACCGAGGCCTCGCCGCCGGCGCCCTCGCGCCCGGCTTCGCCGACCCCGTCCTAGACGCGCAGGCCGTGTTCCGCGCGGTGATGGAGGCGCTCGCCCGGCCCGGCACGCCGCAGCGCCTCGCGCTCTCGCTGGCACCGCCCTCCCCGCTGCCGCCCGCGCTCGCCGCGATCGCGCTCGCGCTCGCCGACCACGAGGCGCCGCTGTGGCTCGACGCGGCGCTCGCGGCCGAGCCCGCCGTGGCGGGCTGGCTGCGCTTCCACACCGGCGCGCGGATCGTGGCCGACGGCCGCGAGGCCGCCTTCGCGCTCGTCTCCGATCCGGCGACGCTGCCGCCCCTCGACCAATTCGCGCTCGGGGAGCCGGCCTATCCCGACCGTTCGACCACCCTCGTCCTCGCCTGCACGCGCCTCGAGGCCGGTCGCGGCCTCGTGCTCAAGGGCCCCGGCATCCGCGACGTGGCGCGGCTCGACGCGGTGCCGCTGCCCGAGGGCTTCGTCGCCCGCTGGCGGGCGAACGGCGCGCTGTTTCCCCGGGGCGTCGACGTGATCCTCGCCTCGGGCGACCGGATCGTCGGCCTGCCGCGCACCACCACGATCCGGGAGTGAGCGCATGTACGTCGCGGTGAAGGGCGGCGAGGCCGCCATCGACAACGCCCACGCGCTCCTCGCGGACGCACGCCGCGGGGACCGCTCCGTCCCCGAGATCGGCACGGACCAGATCGCCGGGCAGCTCGCGCTCGCCGTCGACCGGGTGATGACGGAGGGCTCGCTCTACGACCGCGACCTCGCGGCGCTCGCGATCAAGCAGGCGCGGGGCGACCTGATCGAGGCGATCTTCCTCCTGCGCGCCTTCCGCACCACGCTCGCCCGCTTCGGCTACGCGCAGCCGGTGGACACGGGGGCGATGCGCGTGCGCCGGCGGGTGTCGGCGACCTACAAGGACCTGCCGGGCGGCCAGGTGCTGGGGCCGACCTTCGACTACACCCATCGCCTGATCGACTTCGCGCTCGCCGCCGGCGTCGAGCCCCCGCCCGCGCCGGAGGCGCCCGTCGCCGAGGCGGGCGTGCGCATGCCGCGGGTCACGGACCTCCTCGCCGGCGAGGACCTGATCGAGCGCGAGGCGCGCGCCGCGGACGACGCGCCCGTCGCCGACCTCACCCGCGCGCCGCTCGCCTTCCCCGCGGACCGCGACTTGCGCCTGCAGGCCCTGGCCCGTGGCGACGAGGGCTTCCTGCTGGCGCTCGCCTACTCGACGCAGCGCGGCTACGGCCGCACCCATCCCTTCGTCGGCGAGGTGCGGATCGGCACGGTCGAGGTCGAGTTCGTGCCCGAGGAGCTCGGCTTCGCAGTGCCGCTGGGCGAGATCGACGTCACAGAGTGCCAGATGGTGAACCAGTTCAAGGGCTCGGCCGAGGTGCCGCCGCAGTTCACCCGCGGCTACGGCCTCGGTTTCGGGCAGAGCGAGCGCAAGGCGATGGCGATGGCCCTCGTCGACCGGGCGCTGCGCGCCGGCGAGCTCGACGAGGAGCGCCGGAGCCCCGCCCAGGACGAGGAATTCGTCCTCGCCCATGCCGACAACGTCCAGGCCACGGGCTTCGTCGAGCACCTGAAGCTGCCGCACTACGTCGACTTCCAGGCCGAGCTCGAGCTCGTGCGCCGCATGCGCGCCGAGGTCGCCGAGCGGCATCGCGAGAGCAAGGAGGCCGCGGAATGACCGCCGCCGTCGCGACCACCCCCGCCGCGCCCCCCGCCGTCGAGACCGGCTACAACTTCGCCTATCTCGACGAGCAGACGAAGCGGATGATCCGCCGCGCGATCCTCAAGGGCATCGCGATCCCGGGATACCAGGTGCCCTTCGCCTCGCGGGAGATGCCGATGCCCTACGGCTGGGGCACCGGCGGCGTGCAGGTGACGGCCTCCGTCATCGGGCCCTCCGACGTGCTCAAGGTCATCGACCAGGGGTCGGACGACACGACGAACGCGGTCTCGATCCGCAAGTTCTTCGCGAAGACCGCCCGCGTCGCCACCACGACCCGCACGCGCGCGGCGACCGTCATCCAGACCCGCCACCGCATCCCCGAGGAGCCGCTGGCGGAGGGCCAGGTGCTCGTCTACCAGGTGCCGATCCCCGAGCCGCTGCGCTTCCTGGAGCCCCGCGAGACCGAGACGCGCACGCTCCACGCGCTCGCCGAGTACGGCCTGATGCACGTGAAGCTCTACGAGGACATCGCCCGCCACGGCCACATCGCCACGACTTACGCCTATCCGGTGGAGGTGGCGGGCCGCTACGTCATGGATCCCTCGCCGACCCCGAAGTTCGACAACCCGAAGATGGAGATGTCGCCGGCGCTCCAGCTCTTCGGGGCCGGACGCGAGCAGCGCATCTACGCGGTGCCGCCGTACACCCGGGTGCGCTCGCTGGACTTCGAGGATCATCCCTTCACGGTCCAGCGCTTCGCCGAGCCCTGCGCGCTCTGCGCGGCGACGGGCGTCTACCTCGACGAGGTCGTCCTCGACGACCGCGGCGGGCGCATGTTCGTGTGCTCCGACAGCGACTTCTGCGAGGAGCGCCGCGCCGCGGGCCATCGCGGGGCGATGCTCGCGGACGACGCGCGCAAGGAGACCGATCATGCGTGAGGGCGCGCTCCTCGAGGCCCGCGGCCTGACGAAGCTCTACGGCCGCCACGTCGGCTGCGCCGACGTCTCGTTCGACCTCTTCCCCGGCGAGGTCCTGGCGATCGTGGGCGAATCCGGCTCGGGCAAGTCGACGCTGCTCTCGGTGCTCTCCACCGAGATGGAGCCCAGCGCGGGTACCGTCGCCTACCGCCTGCGAGACGGCGCGCCGGCGAGCCTGTTCGACCTCGACGAGGCGCGCCGGCGGGTGCTGATGCGCACCGACTGGGGCTTCATCCGCCAGGACGCGCGCCAGGGCCTGCGCATGCGCGTCTCCGCCGGAGGGAACGTCGGCGAGCGGCTGATGGCCATCGGCGAGCGGCACTACGGGACGATTCGCGCCACCGCCGAGGACTGGCTCCGCCGCGTCGAGATCGACGCCGCGCGCATCGACGACCAGCCCACGACCTTCTCGGGGGGCATGCGCCAGCGCCTGCAGATCGCCCGCAACCTCGTCACCCATCCGCGGCTCGTCCTGATGGACGAGCCGACGTCGGGCCTCGACGTCTCCGTGCAGGCGCGGCTGCTCGACCTGATCCGCGGCCTCGTCGCCGAGCTCGGGCTCGCGGTGATCATCGTCACGCACGACCTCGCGGTGGCGCGCCTCCTGTCCCATCGCATCATGGTGATGCGCCATGGCCGCGTCATCGAGACGGGGCTCACCGACCAGGTGCTCGACGACCCGCGCGAGCCCTACACGCAATTGCTCGTCTCGTCCGTGCTGGCGGCATGAGGGGGAAGCAAACCATGAAAGATCCCCTCGTCGCCCTCGAGAACGTCTCCAAGACCTTCACCCTGCACCTGCGGGAGGGCACGCGGCTCGAGGTCGTGGCCGACGTCTCCCTCGACGTCCATGCCGGCGAATGCGTCGTGCTCGGCGGCCCGTCGGGGGCGGGGAAGTCCTCGCTCCTCAAGATGATCTACGGCAACTATCGCTGCGACGAAGGCTCGATCCGCGTACGGGACGCCGAAGGAGCGATCGTCGACGTGGCGCGGGCCGCGCCGCGGGACGTGATGCGGCTGCGGCGCACGACGATGGGCTACGTCAGCCAGTTCCTGAGGGTGATCCCCCGCGTCGGTGCGCGCGACGTCGTCGCGGCGGAGGGCCGCGAGGGCGGCCTCGACGCCGATGCCGCGGACGCCCGCGCCCGCGAGCTGCTCGCGCTGATGAACCTGCCCGAGCGCCTGTGGGAGCTGCCGCCGGCGACCTTCTCCGGCGGCGAGCAGCAGCGCGTCAACATCGCCCGCGGGCTGATCGCGCCGCGCAGCGTGCTCCTGCTGGACGAGCCGACCGCCTCTCTCGACGCCGCGAATCGCGCGGTCGTGATAGAGCTGATCCGCGAGAAGCGCGCGGCCGGCTGCGCGCTCATCGGCATCTTCCACGATGCGGACGTCCGCGATGCCGTGGCGACCCGCGTCGTCGACGTGACACGCTTCCGGGCTAGACCAGCCGCTTGACCTTCGCTTCCCGAAAGAACCGAGAGATGACATCCCAGAGCCCCGCGAGCGTCGTGCTCGAGAACGCCGAGATCGTCCTGCCCGACGCGGTGATCCGTGGCTTCGTCGCCGTGGCCGACGGGAAGATCGTCGAGGTGGGCGAGGGGCGCGCGCCCGAGCGGGGCATCGACTGCGCCGGCGAGACGCTGATTCCCGGCCTGGTCGAGCTGCACACGGACCATCTGGAGAGCCATTACGCGCCGCGCCCCAAGGTGCGCTGGCACCCGCTCGGCGCGGTGCTGGCCTACGACGCGCAGATCGTCACCTCGGGCATCACCACCGTATTCGATTCGCTGCGCGCGGGCACCGACCTCGACGCGCCGAGCCTGGGCGGCGAGCTCTTCACCATCGCCGAGGCGCTCGACGAGGCGCGCCGGCACAAGCTCTTCCGCGCCGAGCACTACACGCACCTGCGCTGCGAGATCCCCTCGCCGGACATCCTCGAATCGGTCGAGAACTTCGTCTCGGTGTTCCCAGTCGGGCTGATGTCGCTGATGGACCACACGCCCGGGCAGCGGCAGTTCCGCGACCTGGAGAAGTACTTCGTCTACTACGGCGGCAAGAACGACAAGAGCCGCGAGGAAACCGAGGCGGTCGTCGCCCATCGCGTGGCGCGTAACGGCGAGATGGTCGCGCGTCATCGCCCGGCGCTGATCGCGCTGGCGCAGGCTCGCGGCATCCCGATCGCGAGCCACGACGACACGACCCGCGAGGACGTCGGCGCCTCCTTCGAGGCGGGCGTGTCGCTGGCGGAGTTCCCGACCACGGTCGAGGCGGCGCAGGCCTGCCGCGACCACGGCATCACCGTGATGATGGGCGCGCCCAACCTCATCCGCGGCGGCTCGCACTCCGGCAACGTCGCCGCGCAGACGCTGGCGCAGGAGGGCCTCCTCGACATCCTCTCCTCCGATTACGTCCCCGCGAGCCTGCTGATGGCGGCCTTCCGCCTGCCGGATCGCGTCGCCTCGATCGACCTGCCCGCCGCGATCCGCACCGTGACGCTCAACCCCGCCCGTGCCACCGGCCTGGGCGATCGCGGCGCCATCGCGCCGGGCCTGCGCGCCGATCTCGTGCGGGTGCGCATCGCCGGCGAGACGCCGGTCGTGCGCCAGGTCTGGCGCGAGGGGGAGCGGGTGGCGTGAGCGGCGCGCTCGTGCTCGTCGTCGGCCCCAGCGGAGCCGGCAAGGACACGCTGATCGACGGCGCCCGCCGGGCGCTCGCGAACGATCCACGCATCCGATTCCCGCACCGGCTCGTGACCCGGCCGGTCGGCGCGCACGAGGCGCACGACACGATCTCGGATGCGGACTTCGAGGCCGGCATCGCCGCGGGGCGATTCGCGCTCTGGTGGCGCGCCCACGGCCTCGGCTACGCCATACCGCGGGCGGTGGCGGAGGCGGCGGCCGCGGGCGCGGTGTGCGTCGTCAACGGCTCGCGCTCGCGAGTCGGCGAGGCGCGCGCGGCGCTGCCCGGCGTCGTCGTCGTCGAGGTCACCGCCCCGCGCGCGGTCCTCGCCGCCCGCATCAGCGCCCGCGGCCGCGACGCCGACGCCGATGCCCGGCTCGCCCGCTCCGACGCCCTCGCCCCCGTCGCGGCGGACGTGACCATCGTCAACGACCGCACACCGGAGGCGGGCGTCGCCGCCCTGGCGGCGGCGCTGGCGCGGCTCGCCGACACGTGCTCGGGTCGCACGACGGGAAATTCTACCCACTCGGGTTGACTCGCTACGGAAGATTGTCTTTCCTCTACGGGAACGAACCCCGCTGCAGAAGGCAGATCTTCATGGCCGAAACCACGCTCGCCCGCCCGGGCGGCGAACGAACCCGCGCGTCCACGGAAGTGCTCGCCGGCCTGTCTACGTTCGTAACCTTGTCGTATATTTTCGTCGTAAACCCGTCTATTCTAGCGAGTGCCGGCTTCGACTTCACCGCGGTGTTCTTCGCGACCGTGATCGCCTCGGCGGCCGCGACGTTGCTGATGGGTGCCTGGGCGCGGCTGCCGTTCGCCCTCGCGCCCGGCATGGAGATGAACGGGCTCGTCGCCTTCTTCGTCGTCGGCAGCCTCGGCTTCGGCTGGCAGGACGCGCTCGGTCTCGTGTTCTGGTCGGGCGTGCTGATGATCGCGATCTCGGCTTCGGGCCTGCGCGGACGCCTGATCGACGCCGTTCCGGACGCACTCAAGATCGGCCTCTCGCTGACGGTCGGGTTCTTCCTCGTCGCCATCGCGCTGCGCGTCTCCGGCGTCGTCGTCTACGACGGCCAGCTGATCTCGGGGATCGGCACGCTCGTCTCGCGCGACGCGTTGTTCGTGCTCGTCTTCCTGCCGATCGCGCTCGTCCTCGATCGCCTGCGCGTGCCGGGATCGGTCCTCATCACCATCGTCGTGCTCTCGGTGGCCTACACGCTGACGGGCGACGGCGCCGCGCAGGCGCAGCCGCGGGACTGGTCGAACGCCGTCTCCGCCGTCGGCCAGGCGAACCTGCTCGCCGTGCTGAGCCCCGCGGCGATCTCCGCGGTGATCATCCTCTTCGTGCTCGACTTCTACGGATCGGTTGCGAAGTTCATCGGCCTCACCCACGCAACCGGGCTGCAGGTCGACGGCAAGCTGCCGCGCCGCCGCCAGGCGCTGCTGACCGACGGCGCCGGCACCGTGCTGGGCTCTCTGCTCGGCACCTCGAACATCACGACCTATGTCGAGAGCGCTGTGGGGATCGGCGTCGGCGGGCGCACGGGCCTCACGGCGCTCGTCGTCGGCGGGCTCACCCTGTGCGTGCTCCTCGCCTACCCGCTGGTGGAGATGGTGCCGCTCACCGCGACCCTCGGCGCGCTCGTCTACGTCGCCTTCCGCATGGTGCGCCGGATCGGCCCGCTCGACGGATTTCGCGCGCACGAGGTCGGCGCGCTGGCCGTCATGCCGCTCGTGGCGCTCGCCACCTTCGCGGTGGACACCGCCTTCCTGGCGGGCATCCTCGTCTACGGCGTCGGCGAGGCGCTGGGCGGCCGCCGGCCCCACGGCCTCCTTCTCGTCTCCGGGCTCGTCATCGCCGCGAGCATCGCCCTCCAGATCCTGGCGCGCTGAGGCGCCGCTCACGTGGAGAACGGATCGATGACCATCGACGACCTCCCGCCGGCCGTGGCCGGCCTGCTCGACGAGCGCGGCCGCCGGCTCCTCGCCTTCATGCTCGAGCTCGACCGCCTCAAGCGCGTGCTGCGCCGCTCCCCGCTCCTGGACCTCTCCCGCGTGGAGACCGACGCGGAGCACTCCTGGCACGTCGCGACGATGGCGCTCGTGCTGTCGCGCGACGCGCCCGCGGATGTCGACCGCGAGGCGGCGGTGCGGATGATGCTCGTGCACGACATCGTCGAGATCGACGCCGGCGACACCTTCCTCTACGACACGAAGGCCGGCGCGACGCAGGCCGAGCGCGAGGAGCGCGCGGCCGACCGCCTGTTCGGCCTGCTGCCCGACGACCTGCACGCGGAGCTGCGCGCGCTCTGGGACGAGTTCGAGGCCGGAGAGACGCCCACCGCGCGCTTCGCCCGCGGCGTGGACCGGCTCCAGCCGCTGATCCTCAACTGGTTCTCGGGAGGGGGGACCTGGAACATGCCCGGCGTCCATCGCGACGACGTGCTGCGGCGCAAGGCGCCGATCGCGGGCCTGGGCGGCGACTGGTGGACCTTCGGGCAGGCGCTGATCGCCGAGGGCGCGGCGCGCGGGCGCATGCGCACGACGCCCGCCTTCGCGCCGTCGACCGCGGACGCGAAGCCGCCCGCACCGCCGCCGGGCCGGCGTCCGATCTCCCGCGCTCTCGAAGAGGAGACGCCGGACGCGCGCGAGATCGCGCGAGGCTTCGAGGAGCGCTACGGCTGCGCCTTCGCGCGCCTGGTGCGCTTCCCCGCCGGCCTCCTCGACGCGCTGCACGCGCCCGTCGCCGGGGCGGCGGAGGCGCTGGAGGGGCCGACCTTCGCCTGCACCGTCGCCTCCGCCCTCGACCCGGCGGTCGTCGATCTCGTCGAGCGGATGACGCGGCTGGCCGGGCATGGCACCCCCTCGCGAGACGACCACCGCGCCTATCTCGATGCCGTGCTGTCGATCTACGACCGGCTGCGTGGCGGCATGCGCTATCTGTGCGCCCTCGAGGACAGCGTCTGCATCGCCCCCGAGCGCGAGGGACGCATCCTCGCCCAGCGCCTCGGCTGCCTGCCGCCGGGCCGCGGCATCGCTCCGCACGCCAAGCGGATGACCGACGGTGGCGATCTCCTCGTCGGCCACGATCTCGCCGCCGGCGCCGTGGCCGGCCATGCGCGCGCCGTCGTGATCGACGGGGCGATCGCGTCGGGCGCGACGCTCATGGCCCTCGTCGAGGAGATCCGCGGCACGGTCGACGAGGTGCACGTCTTCGCCGCCCATGCGGCCTCGAGCGCGCTCGCGGCGCTGGCGCGCTACTCCGCCGGCGCGGGCGTGCGGCTGTCGGTGAACGTCGGGCACGTCTCGGGGGCGCTCGGGCCGGGGCGCTACGCCCTGCACCCGGACGGACGCAAGGTCGTGGGCGATCTCGGCGACCTGATCGCGCCGGCCGTCGCGTGAGGGCGGCCTCCGCAGCGGCGGGCGCGACGCCCTGGGCGGCGGTCGTCTGCGCCTATCTCGCGGGGATCGCGGCGGCCGCGCAGCTCGGACGCCTGACGCCGCGGCTCGGCGAGATCCAGGAGGCGGTCGGCGTCGGCCTGTCCGCGGCGGGCCTGCTCGTCTCGCTGGTGACCCTCGTCGGCGCGGTGGGCGGCATCGTCGCCGGCGCGCTGGTGGCGCGGCTGGGCGAGGCGCGGGCGATCGTCGGCGGCCTCTGGCTCACCGCGGCCGGCATCGCCGCGGCGGCGGCCGCGCCCGCCTTCGCCGGGCTCGCCGGGTCGCGCGCGGTGGAGGGGATCGGCTACCTCCTCGTCGTCGTCGCCGCACCCTCCCTGATGGCCAACGTCGCGAGCGACGCGGACCGCCCGCGGGTAATGGCGCTTTGGAGCACCTTCATCCCCGTCGGTCTCACGCTCGCCGGCGCGATCGACCTCCTCGCGCCGGACGCGCTCTCGTGGCGCGGCCTGTTTCTCGTCCACGCCGCGCTCGTCGCCATGACGGCGCTCGCCGCGGGGCTCGGGCTGCGCGGCGTGCGGCGGCCGGGCGAGGCGCAGGAAGAGAGCCTCTCCTTCGGGCGCGTGAGCCGTGCCGGGCTGCTCCTGGCGGGGGGCTTCAGCGGCTTCGCGGCGATCCTGCTCGCGGTGGCGAGCCTCTACCCGGCCTATGCCGCGGCGCAGGGCGCCGAGCGGGCCGTCGCGGCGATCGTGGTCGGCTTCGCCGCCGCCGGCGCGCCCGGCAGCCTCGCGACGGGGGCGGCGATCGCGCGTGGCGTCGATCGCGGGCGCCTTCTCGCGCTCGGCCTGGGGGGCGCCACGCTCGCGCTCGCCTGCGCGGCCCTCGTCGGCGCGAGCCCCGCGGGGCTCCTCGCCGTGGGCGTCGCGGCCGGCGCCGCGCTCGGCGTCGTGCCGGCCACCGTCTTCGGCGCGATCCGGGAGGTCGCCCGCGACGCGGTCGAGGTGGTGCGCATCAACGCGCTGATCGCGCAGCTCGGCTGCCTCGGCTCGCTGGCGGGCCCGCCGCTCGTCGGGCTGGTGGTCGACCGGGCCGGCTGGACGGCGGGGCTCGTGGGCGTCGCCGGATTATCGGTGGCGACGCTCACGACGCTGATCGCCGCCCTGCGCGCCGGCGCGCGCGCGTG
Organism: Salinarimonas sp. NSM; assembly: GCF_052380005.1. NCBI lineage: Bacteria > Pseudomonadati > Pseudomonadota > Alphaproteobacteria > Hyphomicrobiales > Salinarimonadaceae > Salinarimonas > Salinarimonas sp. NSM. Next base: position 6,190 of record NZ_JBQTCJ010000062.1, on the reverse strand, counting down.
AGCACAGGCTTGCCGCGCGCTGCACGGTCCGGCACCATACGATGCGAGGTCGCCCCTGGAGGCGGCCCGGGGAGGTCGCCCGATGTCCCGGAAGTCGCTGGATCAGACGCTCGCCTTCATCCAGGAGGTCGACCGCGCGCGCACGCACGAGGACGTCTGCCGGGCGCTGCTCGCGCCGGCGCGCCGCTTCGGCTTCGAGCACATCCTCGCCGGCACCATCCCACGCCCGGGGGCGTCGCGCGTGCAGCAGGTCGGGCACGTGGTGCTGGCGGACTGGCCGGAGGAATGGGCCCGGCGCTACTTCTCGCACGGCTATCTCTTCCGCGACCCGGCGATCCGCCGGGTCAACGCCAACGCCGCGCCCTTCTTCTGGTCCGAGCTCGAGGCCGAGTGCGCGCAGGACGCCGCCGCGCGCCGGGTGATGGACGAGGCGAGCGACTTCGACCTGAAATGCGGATTCACCGTGCCGCTCGTCACGGTGGAAGGCGACGTGGCCGGCTTCCCGCTGGCGGGCGCCTTCGGCGAGGCCTCGCCGGAGGCGCGGGGCGTGCTCACCCTGCTCGCCACCTATGCGCTCGCGCGCAGCCTGCAGCTGCGCCGCGTCGACGAGGAGGAGCCCTACCTGCGCCCCTCCCTCTCGCCGCGCGAGCGCGAGACGCTGCAATGGGCGGCCGAGGGCCTCACGGACCTGGAGATCGGCGCGCGCATGAAGATCACCGACCACGGCGTCGACCGCCACCTGCGCGCCGCCCGCCGCAAGCTCGGCACGCGCAACCGCACACACGCGGTGGCGGAGGCGATCCGGCTGGGGTTGGTGCGCTAGACTTTACGCAGGGATAGTACGCGAAAGCGTACTACGCGAACGCGTCGTGTGCACCCTAAGACTGTGGCGTGACATATCCATCGCCCAGGGGCCGACGTGATCTCCCATGATGTACAAGCATGACGACTCGCACCACGCGAAGCCCCTCGAAGAATTGAGGATTGCTGCCGCTACGGCATTCGCGCTGGAGCGGCTGGCACTCGTCGGCGGGGTCGAGGACGACCGCGCCCTCTGCGCGGCATGGGAGCGTGCGGACGCCGCCGCGCTGGAGATTCTCTCGAGGCGAGACGAGCCTCCGTCAGCAGCGATAGCCCGCTACGAAGCGAGCCTTTGGCTGGCCGGCGGCATCGACGACGCACAGACCGAATCACCGGTTCCCGGCCCGGTTCCGGGCTCGATCGAGGCTGCGTCGATTCCGGGCCTCGTTGCGATGTGCGCATCGGCCGAAGGCTTGGCCGAGGTCAGGCGCGTGGCCGACGAGTGCGCCGGGGCGATGGCATCCTCGGCCCGATCGATCGCGGAAGCGGACCCGGATGCGAGCGTTGCACTGGGGCTCGTCGCCGAGTTCACCCGGAAGCTCGCAGCTTCCGCCGCCGAGCGCCTGCGAGCGCACGAGCCCCGGACACGGGTCGGGAGACGATAGCGGCACAGGCTCGCCGGCGTGACGCGGCCCGAAGCACTGGCCACGCGAAAACCACCCTCACCGAACCGCCGCCTCCAGCAGCTTCCCCGCCGCCGCGCGGGCCTCGTCGGTGATGGTCGCGCCGGCCAGCATGCGGGCGATCTCGTCGCGGCGGGGGGCTTCGCGCAGGGGGGTGACGCGGGTCGCGACGCGGTCGGAGCCCTCGACGGGCTCCTTCGAGATCAGGTAGTGCGCCCCCGCGCGGGCCGCGACCTGCGGGGCGTGGGTCACCGCCATCACCTGCACGCGCCCGGCGAGGCGGGCGAGGCGCTGGCCGATCGCGTCCGCCACCGCGCCGCCGACGCCGGTGTCGATCTCGTCGAAGACGAGGGTCGGCGCCGAGCCGCGGTCGGCGATCACGACCTTGAGCGCCAGCATGAAGCGCGAGAGCTCGCCGCCGGACGCCACCTTCATCATCGGGCCGGGACGCGTGCCCGGGTTGGTCCGCGCCCAGAACTCGACCCGGTCGAAGCCGGCGGGATCGCGGCTCGCCTCGTCCACCGCGATCTCGGTGATGAAGGCGGCGCGCTCGAGCTTGAGCGGCGGCAGCTCCGCGAGCACCGCCGCGTCGAGCGCGTGCGCGGCGCCGCGCCGCTTATCGCTGAGCGCCCGGGCCGCCGCGACATAGGCGACGTCCGCCTCGGCCAGCGCGGCTTCGAGCCGATGCAGCGTCTCCTCGCCCGCGTCGATTTCGGCGAGGTCGGAGGCGTAGCGCTGCGCCAGCGCCGCGAGCTCGTCGGCGGGGACGTCGTGCTTGCGCGCGGCGGCGCGCAGGGCGAACAGGCGCTCCTCGACGCGCTCGAGCTCGTGCGGGTCGAACTCGGCGGCGCGCATCGCCTCCTCGAGCGCGGCGCGCGCCTCGTCGAGCGCGACCAGCGCGGCGTCGAGCGCCCGCACCGGCGGATCGACGAGGGCGGGCGCCTGCGCGCCGCGCCGCTCGAGCTTGCGGACGGCGGCGGAGAGAGCGGCGATGGGCGAGGCGTTGCCGGCGACCGAATCGAAGGCCTCGGCGAGGTCGCTCGCCACCTTCTCGGCCTGCATCATCGTGGCGCGCCGCTCGGCCAGCGCCTCCTCCTCGCCCGGCTTCGGGGCGAGCGCGGAGAGTTCCTCGACGGCGTGGCGCAGGAAGTCGGCCTCCTTGCGTGCGGCCTCGATGCGGGCGCGATGGCGTTCCAGCGCCCGCCGGCTGTCGCGCACCCGCTCCGCCGCCGAGGCGACGGCCGCGCCGTCGGCCGCGAGCCCGCCATAGGCGTCGAGGATGGCACGGTGGGTCGCCGGGTCGACGAACGCACGGTCGGCGTTCTGGGCGTGGATCTCGACGAGCGTCCCGCCGATGGCGCGCAGCACCTGCACGCTCGCGGCCTGGTCGTTGATGAAGGCGCGGGTGCGCCCGTCCGCCATCTGGACCCGGCGCAGGATGAGGTCGCCCTCGGTGTCGATCTCCGCCTGCGCGGCGATGGCTCGGGCGGGATGATCGGCGGGGACGTCGAAGACGGCGGTGACGACGGCCTGCTTCTCGCCGTGGCGAACCAGTGCCCCGTCGCCACGCCCGCCGAGCGCGAGGGAGACCGAATCGAGCAGGATGGACTTGCCGGCACCGGTCTCGCCGGTCAGCACGGAGAGGCCGTCGCCGAACTGCAGCTCCAGGCGATCGATCAGGACGATGTCGCGGATCGAGAGCTGGACGAGCATGGACGCGCGCGGCTCAGCCGCCGACGCCGACCACCGCCCGCGTGAACCCGCGGAAGGCGCGGCTGATCCAGGACTGGCGGTTCTCCCGCGGCTCGAGCCCGCCCGACTGGAGGAGCGCGTAGCTGTCGCGGTACCATTGCGACTCGGGGAAGTTGTGACCGAGCACGGCGGCCGCGGTCTGCGCCTCGTCGACGATGCCCATGGCCATGTACGCCTCGGTCAGGCGCGCCAGCGCTTCCTCGGAGTGGCGCGTCGTCTGGTAGCTGGCGACCACGGTCCGGAAGCGGTTGATCGCTCCGGTATAGTTGCGCCGCTCCAGGTAGAAGCGCCCGACCTCCATCTCCTTGCCCGCGAGCTGGTCGTTGGCGAAGACGATCTTGGCACGCGCGTCCTCGACGTAGTCCGAGTCGGGGTAGCGGTCGATCAGCTCCTGGAAGGCGCGCAGCGCCTGGGCCGTGCGGGTCTGGTCGCGGGTGATGTCGGGGATCTGGTTGAAGTTCGACATCGCCAGGATGTACTGCGCGTAATCGGCGCTGTCCTGCCCCGGGTAGAGCTGCAGGTAGCGCTGCGCCGTGTTCGTACTGTCGTCGTAGGCGCCGCCGGCGAACTGGGCGTAGGCCTGCATCACCAACGCGCGGCGGGCGAAGTCGCTGAACGGGTAGGCTTCCTCGATCTCCTCGAATCGCTCGGCGGCCGACTGGTACTGGCCGCGGTCGATCAGGGAGAGGCCCTCGTTGTAGAGCTCGGCGGCGGGCCGTGTCTCGACGATCTCGGGCTCGTAGGTCTCGCCCCGTCCGAAGGGGTTGAGCGAGGCGACGGTCTCGCAGCCGGCGAGCGCGAGCGCGAGCCCGGCGATCGCGACCGAGCGGACGGCGGCGGCTTTCGCGCCTCGATACGCATTCGCGAAAGACATGCCTCGATCGACCTCCGAAGGGATTCGCGCCCCGCGCGTCCCGCGCCGGCACCTAGTTTCCGCGCTGTTTACCTCAGACCCGCCGATCCGCAAAGCGGCATCGCGTGGGATGCGCCCGACGGTCGCGAGAGAACGGTGGAGGCGTTCAGCCGGCGCGGCCGCCGAAGGCCGCGAGCGGCAGGGGCAGCGCGGCCTCGGCCGGCTCCCGTCGCGTCCCGAGCTCGACGATCTCGTAGTTCGCACGATCGGCGAACAAGGCTTCCAGGACGGCGAAATTGAGGCGGTGGCCGCCGCGATGGGCGCGGTAGTGCGCGCAGAGCGGATGGCCGGCGAGCGCGAGGTCGCCCACCGCGTCGAGCAGCTTGTGGCGGGCGAACTCGTCGGCGAAGCGCAGGCCCTCGGGGTTGATCACCCCGTCCTCGCCCACGGCGACGGTGTTCTCGAGCGAGGCGCCGAGCGCGAAGCCCGCCTTCCACAGCGCCTCGACGTCGCGCATGAAGCCGAAGGTGCGCGCCGCGGCGATCTCGCGGCGGAAGGTCGCCGGCGTGAGGTCGCAGACGCGGCGCTGGCGGCCGATGGCGCTGTCGGCGAAGTCGATCTCGACGTCGAGCTTGAGGCCCTTGTCGGCCGGCAGCAGCTCGACGAAGGAGGCGCCCTTCTCCACCCGCACCGGGCGGCGGACCTTGAGGACGCGCCGCGACGCCGCCTGGCTGATCGTCCCGACCGACTCGATCGCCTCGACGAAGGGCGCGGCGGAGCCGTCGAGGATCGGCACCTCCGCGGCGTCGATCTCGACGAGGACGTTGTCGATCCCGAGCCCCGCGAGAGCGGCCATCAGGTGCTCGGTCGTCGCCACGCAGCCGCTCTCTCGGGCGCCGACGACGGTGCACAGCTCGGTGGCGCAGACGTTGATGTGGCGGGCTTCGATCAGACGGTCGATGCCGTTGGGGAGGCCGGTACGCAGGAAGACGATGCCGTGGTTGGGCTCCGCGGGATGCAGGGTGACCGAGACGCTCTCGCCGGAATGAACGCCCGTTCCGCCGATCTCGACGGGCGCGCGCAGGGTGACCTGATGCATCTGGCTCATCGTTCTCTTCCCGAACACGCGACACCTCTCGCGGACGCGAGCGTCCACGGCGATCGGCCGTCCTGTCCGTGCTCTCGGCCCCGGACGGTTCGAGCGGGAGCCCGACCGCCTCTTCCTGTATGCGGCGCACCATAGTCGCGCCCGCCGGGCCGGCCAAATCACGTTGTCTAACGATCTGTTACAAGTCGCCGCGATTTCGCCATACCCATGACGGGCTTTGAAATCATTGGAGTTTTTCGGCGTGCGCCGACAAGGACGAAAGCCCCGGACGCGGGCGTCCGGGGCTTTCCTGGGCGGGAATCGGGCAGGGTCGGGAGAGGGACGGCGGCGGCCCTGGGACGGGATCGGCGGGCCGCCGCCGAGGGGGTCGGCTCGGGAGCCGCCTCAGTTCGCCTGGCGGCGCAGGAAGGCGGGGATCTCGAGCTGGTCGTCGTCGAGCGCGCGCGGCTGGGCGGGCGCACGGCCGTGCGGGTCGAGATTGCCCTGGGCCGGGCGGTAGCCCTGCGGCGACGCCGGACGCTTGGCGTACTCCGCGTGGGCGGGCGACATGCCCGGCTGCTGCGGCTGGGCCGGAGCCTGCGCGGCGGGCTGGGCCGGACGCGGGGCCGGAGCCGGCTGACGCGGCGCGGGGGCCTGCGCCTGCGGCGCGGGCTGGGCGTGCGCATGCCCATGGGAGTGTCCGTGACCCTGGGCCGGCGCCTCGTCCCGACGGCCGAAGCCGACGGTGGCGAGACGGTGCAGCAGGCCGCGCTTCTGCTCGGCCTCGGGCTGCGGCCCGCGGGCGCGCAGCTGGTTCTGCGCCGGCATCGGCAGCTCGTCGACCCGCGGCATGCGCGGCGCCCGATGCACCCGCTCCGCCTGCGGCGGCACGAAGATGTCGTCGTGCGAGGCTTCCGGATGCGGCTCCGGCGTGGGCGAGCGCTCGACGGCGAGCCCGGCCATCGCCTCGGCGACCGCGCGCTCGGCGGCGGTGACCGCGGGCGACGCCGCGGG
>NZ_JBQTCJ010000061.1:0-28648 GCF_052380005.1 Salinarimonas sp. NSM | reverse complement strand
GGGTCGGCGTTCGTCGGCTCGGCCGGGCGCAGACGCTGTGGATCGTCACGGATCGGGCTCGGCAGAACGACCGGCGGCACGATGCGCGGCACGACCGGCCGCGGCGCGACCACCGGCGGCGGCGCGACGGGAGGGGGCGCCACGGGTGGCGGTGCGACCGGCGGCGGCACGTTCGGCGGGGGCGCGAACTGCGCCTGCGCCATCCCGGAGACGACGAGCGCGGCGGCGACGAGAAGCGGCAGCGCGATCGGCGAGGCCATGATCACGACCCCGGCCCGGCGAAGCGCACCACGTCGCCCGCCGCACGCAGCCGCGCGAGCGTGGCGTCGGGGTCCGCCCCCTCCGCGAGGGCGAGCGCGTAGAGCCCGCCCGCCTGCGGCCCGTCGACGATGCGCGCGTCGAGCGCGGCGAGGAGGTCACCGATCTCTTGTGCGGTCGCCTCGGGCGCGAACATCACGAGGATCGTCGCCTGCGCCGCCGCGGGGGCGCCCTCGCCCGTCGCCGTGCGGTACGTCTGCTCGGCCGGCGGCCCGCCGACGAGCGCGCCGATCACGCCCGCCTGCGCCACCGCGACGAGCACGAGCGCGGCGACCGCGGCGCCGCGCACCGGCGGCGAGAGCGCGTCGAGGAGCCCCGAGAGCCCGGCGAGCACCCGCGCCGCGAAGCCGCGGCGGGCGGCGGCCGCGCTCGGCATCGCCCCGGGGGCGGCCCGTGGGGCCTCGCGACGTGTCCGCGCGAGAATCGCGTCGATGGAGCCCGCGCTCGGCACCGGCGCCGCGCGGGCGAGGAGCATCGCCGCCTCGCGCTCCTCGACGATCGCGGCGAGGTGGGCCTCTTGCTCGGGATCGTCCGCCAGGAAGCGCTCGACACGGGCGCGGTCGGCCGCGTCGAGGGTCCCCGCGGCGTACCAGGGCAGGAGCAGCGCCGGATCGTCGGCGTCGATCCCCTCCGGCGGGTCGTCGTGGCTACGGTCGGCGGTCATGGCCAGCCCCTGTCGATTCCGGCCTCGGCGAAGAGCCGGGCGAGCTGCTTGCGAGCGTAGAACATCCGCGTCTTGACGGTGTTCTCCGGCACGCCGAGCACCGCGGCCGCCTCGGCCACGGATTGCTCCTGGTAGTAGACGAGGTCCACGATCTCCCGGTGGACCGGCGAGAGGCCCTCGATCACGCGGCGCATGAGCGCCCCCTTGTCGCGCTTGGCGAGCTCCACCTCCGGATCGTCCGCCGCGTCGGGGATACGGGCCGCGGCCTCCTCGTCGAGGGGGTCCTCGCCGCGCTTGCGCAGCCGGTCGATCGCCTTGTTGCGCGCGACAGACAGGAGCCAGGTGCCGACGGCGGAGCCGCCGCGGAAGCGCCCGGCGCCCTTCCAGATCTCGACGAAGGCCTCATTGGTCACCTCCTCCGCGACGGCCTCGTTGCGCACGAGCCGCAGCACGAACCGGAAGACCTTCGTCGCGTGTCGGGCGTGGAGCGCGCGAAGCGCGCCCTCGTCGCCTCCGGCGATCGCGGCGAGATCGGCGAGATCGGCGTCGTCCCTCATCGGCGTCGGTCTTCCCGGCTCCTTCGACGGACGCGGGCCGCGGAAGGTTCACGGCCGAGACTACACGATCGCACCGGCGGATCGGAATCGCCGGGGCGATGTGCCCGCGCGGCCACGGCGGGCCACGATCCGCGGTACGGGCGGCGCGCACCCCTTCGCACGCGCCGGCCGCGCGGCTAAGCTCACGTCTGCCGCCCCGTGCTCGGATGGTCGTGATGGGACGTCGATCGATCGCCCTCGCCGCATGCCTGCTCCTCGCGTCCTCGGCCGCGCTCGCGCAGAGCCAGGGAGGCGGTGGGCAGACGGGGGGCGGGCAGACCGGAGGCGGCACGCCGACGGGCGGAGCACCCCAGACCGGAGGCGGCACGCAGGCCCCGACGACACGGCAGACGGCGCCGGATCCGATCCGCACCGACGGCCAGGCCGCAGCCCTCCTGCGGGCGGGCCAGGCGCCGGTCGCCGATCTCCTGTCGAACGGCGTCCGCACGCGCGTCGGCGAGCGGCTCGCGCCGGCGATGGTCGAGCCCGTCGTCGCCGCACCCGACGGGCCGCCGCCGGCGGCCTTCGCCTCCCTGAATGCGTCGGCGCAACCGCTCTGGCATGCCTGGATCTCGCCGCGCGGCACCTGGGCCGAGCGCAGCCACCCGACCTTCGGCTATCGCGGCGTCCAGGCGGGGATCTCCGCCGGCGTCGACCGGCGGGTGGGAGCGCGGGCCGTCGTCGGTGTGCTCGGCCTCTACGAGGCGTCCGACTTCGAGACCGCCGGCTCCGGCTTCCTCGAAGGGCGGCTCGGCGGCGCGGGCGTCTACGCCGGCGCATCGCTGACGGACGTGCTGGTGGCGGACCTCTCCGCCTTCTGGCAGGGCGGGGAGAGCGACGTCGGCAACGCCGTCGCGCGCGGGCGCTTCGACTCGGAGCGCAGGGCGCTGGCGGCGAACCTCACGGCCTACCTGCAGACGGGTGGGTTCCAGGTCGCGCCGACCCTCGGCGTCATCTGGGTCTCGGACCGGCAGGGCGCCTATCGCGACAGCCTCGGCACGGCGTATCCGGCGCTGACGATCGAGACGACGACGCTGCGGGCCGGGGCGGAGGTGTCGCGCGCCTTCGCCGTCGCATCGGGCGGCACGCTCACCCCCTTCGTCGCCGCCACGGCGACGTGGGACGTCGCGCGCAGCGAGAGCCCGGCGCCCGCGACCGCCACGGACGACCTGCCGGACGGGGATCTCGCGCTGCGAGCCGGCCTGCGCGCGGCGCCGACATCGGCGCTCGCGCTCTCGCTCGAGATCGACGTGTCCGGCCTGGCGCGGCCGGCCTATTCGGTCGTGACGGTCTCGGGCAGGGTCGGCCTGCGTTTCTGAGCGCCCGGCGCATCCCCTCAGCGACGCCCGGACGGGTCCGGGCCGCCGGCCGCAGCGTCGGCCGCCACCGCGACGGCCCCGCCCGGCTCGCCCTGGGAATAGACTGTGTCGAGCACGCCCGCCGCGCGCGGGCGCGGGCGCGCGTGCGCACGGTCCCGCCGCAGGACGATGCGGACCTCGCAGGCATTGGTCTCGCGGATCACGCAGCGATGCGCGGCGTCGACGTCGCGGATCTGCTGGCAGGCCGGCGCGATGCGGGTGAAGCAATCGTCACGCAGCATCTCGGCCTCGCTCGTGCCCGCGAGGGCGACGAGGGCGGCGAAGCCGGCGGCGACCGTAGCGAGGGTGCGCAGGGCGACGGGGAGAGTTGGGAGGCGGCGCATGATCGGTCTTCCTTCCTGGATGGGGCTGACGGGTTCTCACCCGCTCGCCTGCTTCGTCGGAGGACCGTGGCCGTCGGTTCGATGCGGCGCGCGAAAAAAAGGAGCCGACCCCGAGGGGTCGGCTCCTGCGACGGTCGCCGGTAGGCGTGTCGACGACGGTGCGTCGACGATGGCGCGAGGCGTCAGAACTTGTAGCTCAGGCGGGCGCGCACCACGCCGAACTCGAGGTTGTCGTCGTTCGACTCGCTCGCCGCCGGTACCGCGGCCGCACCGACGAAGCCGGCCGTGCCGTTGGCGTCGACGTCGCGGTCGAGGTTCACGTACAGACCCTCGAGGCCGAGGATGAGGTTGTCGGTCATCGCGTAGTCGATACCCGCACCGAGCGTCCAGCCGAAGCCGACGTCGTCGTCGTCCTGGAAGAACACGCGATTGCCAGCCGCCGTCTCGAAGCGGGCATCGTCACCACCGCCGTAGGCGAGACCGCCGGTGGCATAGACGAGGGTGCGGTCGAAGGCGTAGCCGGCGCGCAGGCGCACCGTACCGAACCAGTCGACGCCCGAGATGCCGCGACGCAGCGGCTGGAATCCCGGGGTCACCGGGGTGACGGAGATCGGGGCCGCCGCGTCGTCGTCGCCGAGACCTACGAACTGGAGGTCCGCCTCGGCGCCCAGGACGAAGTTGTTCACGAACTGGTAATTGTAGCCGATGAAGCCGCCGCCGGTGAACGACGCGTCCTCGCTGTTGTCGCCGTAGCGGATCGTCGTGCCCGCCGGCACGCCGGACGCGTTCGGGGCGACCACGACGACGCTGTCGCGGTCGTCACCGGCGTTGAAGCCGACGCCCGCGTTCACGCCGGCGTAGAAGCCGGTCCAGCTGAAGACGGGCTGGGCGACGAACACCGGAGCCGGCGCCTCGACGCGCGAGGGCAGATCCGCCGCGAGAGCCCCACCGGCGAGGACGAAGGACGCCGCGCTCGCCAGGAGAATGGTTCTTGTCATGAGAGCACCTCTTTGTGTGAGCCGCCAACCTAACGCATGTGACGGGGAAGATGCTGTTGTTTCTATGCATCATGTCTACGTTGTTTATTGCCAAGCTTACATAATGATGTCCATCATGTGGCAGAATTTTGCTCGCGTCTACACGTTCTTCATGGAACCAAATCAATGCGTTTACATAGGTTAGGCCTGCGTCCGCCGCGGCGCGCTCTCCAGGTCGCGAGCACCGGGCGTCCCGTCGGCCCGGCCCCGTTTGGCCGCACCGCGCCGGGCGTCTATCCTGGGCGGGTCGAGCGCGCGATTCGGCCGCCCCGCGCGGCGGCGCGCCTGCGACCGGGAGGTCCGTCGTGAAGGTCGTCATACTCGCCGGCGGGCTCGGCACGCGCCTCTCGGAGGAGACGGTCAACGTCCCCAAGCCGATGGTCGAGATCGGCGGCATGCCGATCCTGTGGCACATCATGAAGATCTACGCCGCCCAGGGCTTCGACGAGTTCGTCGTGGCGCTCGGCTACAAGGGCGACGTGATCAAGCGCTTCTTCTACGATTACGGACGGCTGCGGGGCTCCCTCACGATCGATCTCGCGGGCGGCGATCTGCGGCCGCATCTCGGAGACCACGGGAGCCTGCGCGAGAGCTGGCGCGTGCATCTCATGGAGACCGGCCTCGAGACGCTCACCGCCGGGCGCCTGCTCCGGCTCAGGGACTTCCTCGGCGACGAGCCCTTCATGCTCACCTACGGCGACGGCGTGTCCAACATCGACCTGAACGCGCTGCTCGCCTTCCACCGCTCCCACGGACGCCTCGGCACGATCACCGCCGTGCGCCCGCCCGCGCGCTTCGGCGGCCTCGACTTCGGCGAGGACGGCGCGATCCGCGAGTTCATCGAGAAGCCGCAGATCGGCGAGGGCTGGATCAACGGCGGCTTCATGGTGCTCGAGCCCGAGATCCTCGCGCGCATTCCCGGCGACGGCGCCGCGCTCGAGGGTGACGTGCTGGAGCCGCTCTCGCGCGAGCGCGCGCTCATGGCCTATCGCCACGACGGCTACTGGCAGTGCATGGACACGCTGCGCGACCGGCGCATCCTCGACGACATGTGGGCATCGGGAGCGGCGCCGTGGCGGATCTGGGAATGAGCCCCCGCGCGCGCTTCTGGCGCGACCGCCGCGTCCTCGTCACGGGCGCCTCCGGACTCGTCGGCTCGCACCTGACGCGCGAGCTGGTCTCGCTCGGCTGCGACGTGGTCGCGCTGGTGCGGGACTGGGTGCCGGGAAGCCCGCTCCTCTCCGAGGAGTGGGCGCGCACCGTCACCCTCGTGCGCGGCGACGTCTGCGACCAGGCGGCGATGGAGCGCATTCTCGGCGAGCACGAGATCGCGAGCGTGATCCACCTCGCGGCGCAGACGATCGTGCCGATCGCCAATCGCAACCCGGTCTCGACCTTCGAGACCAACGTGGCGGGCACCTGGCGGCTGCTCGAGGCGGCACGGCGCTCGCCCAAGGTGAGCGAGATCGTCGTCGCCTCCTCCGACAAGGCCTACGGCCAGGCCGCGGTGCTGCCCTACACGGAAGAGACGCCGCTCGCCGGGCTCTACCCCTACGACGCGTCGAAATCCTGCGCGGACCTGATCGCGCAATCCTACGCGGCGACTTACCGGACCCCGGTCGCCATCACCCGCTGCGGCAACTTCTTCGGCGGCGGCGACCTCAACTGGAGCCGCATCGTGCCCGGCACGATCCGCTCGCTCATCGCCGGCGAGCGCCCGGTGATCCGCTCGGACGGCACGCTGGTGCGCGACTACATCTACGTCGGCGACGCGGTGGAGGCCTACATGACGCTCACCGAGCGCCTCGCCGAGAACCGGGCGCTCGCGGGGCGCGGCTTCAACTTCTCGACCGAGATCCCGCTCTCCGCCCGCGCCCTCGTCGACCTGATCCGCGCGCGGATGGGCAGCGATGTCGAGCCGATCGTTCTCGGCGAGGCGACGCACGAGATCGCCGAGCAGTATCTCGACGCCTCGCGGGCCCGCGCCGAGCTCGGCTGGGCGCCGCGCTACGGCCTCGAGGAGGGGCTCGATCGCACCATCGCCTGGTATCGCGAGAGGCTCGCGCGATGACGGACGCGCCCGCCATGACGCGCATCAGCGTCTGCCGCTCCTGCGGCGGATCGCACCTCGCGCCCGTGCTCTCGCTCGGCGAGACGCCGCTCGCCAACGCCCTCGTCGCGCCCGAACGCCTGGCCGAGCCGGAGCCGCGCTATCCGCTGGCGCTCGTCTTCTGCCGGGACTGCACGCTCCTCCAGCTCACGGTGTCGGTGCGTCCGGACCTTATGTTCTCGGACTACCCGTACTTCTCGTCGGTCTCCGAGAGCTTCACCGCCGCCGCGCGAGCGCTGGCACGCCGCCTCGTCTCCGAGCGCGGGCTCGGGGCGGGCGCCCAGGTGGTCGAGATCGCGAGCAACGACGGCTACCTGCTCCAGGGCTACCGAGCGCTCGGCGTGCCGGTGCTGGGCATCGACCCAGCCGCGAACGTGGCGCGCGCGGCGATCGGCGCCGGCGTGCCGACGCGCGTCGCCTTCTTCGGGCGCGATCTCGCCGAGGACCTCGCCGCCGAAGGCATCGCGGCGGACGTGATCCACGCCAACAACGTCCTCGCCCACGTGCCCGACCTCAACGGCGTCGTCGCCGGCATGAAGCGGCTCCTCAAGCCGGGCGGCGTGTGCGTGATCGAGGTGCCCTACGCCCGCGACTTCGTCGAGAAGTGCGAGTTCGACACGATCTACCACGAGCACCTGTGCTACTTCTCCGGCAGCGCGCTCGACGCCCTCTTCGCCCGCCACGGGCTCGTGCTCGCCCACGTGGAGCACACGCCCTTCCACGGCGGCACGCTGCGCGCCTTCGCGGCCCATGCGGGCACGGCGCAGAGCGCGGCGGCGGCGGCGCTGCTGGCCGACGAGCGACGGCTCGGCATGACGGACGAGCCGTACTACGCCGGCTTCGCGACGCGGGTCGAGGCGCTGACGGCGACGCTCGCGAAGGTCCTGCGCGACCTCAAGGCGGGCGGCGCGCGCATCGCCGCCTACGGCGCCTCCGCCAAGGGCGCGACGCTCCTCAACTACGCCGGGCTCGGCGCGGACGTGATCGACTTCATCGCCGACCGCTCGCCGGCGAAGCAGGGGCTCCACGGGCCCGGCACGAAGCTGCCGATCGTGCCGCCCGAGCGCCTCGTCGAGGCGCGTCCGGACTACACGCTGCTGCTCACCTGGAACTTCGCCGAGGAGATCCTCGCCCAGCAGGCCGCCTACCGGGCGGCGGGCGGGCGCTTCGTGATCCCGGTGCCGGAGGTGCGGATCGTCTGATGCTGATCGAGGAGACGCCGCTGCCCGGAGCCTTCGTGATCACGCCCGAGCCGATCGCGGACGCGCGCGGCTTCTTCGCGCGCACCGTCGACCGCGCGGCCTTCGCCGCGCGCGGGCTGAGCACCGACTTCGTGCAGGCGAGCGTCTCGTTCAACGCCCGCGCCGGAACCCTGCGCGGGCTCCACTTCCAGCGCGCGCCGCACGGCGAGGACAAGCTGATCCGCGTCACCTCGGGCGCGATCCACGACGTGATCGTCGACCTGCGGGAGGGCTCGCCGACGCGCGGGCGCTGGCACGCGCTGCGGCTCGACGCGGCCTCGCGGGCCGCGCTGTTCGTGCCGAAGGGCTTCGCCCACGGCTTCGTCACCCTCCTGGACGAGACCGAGGTCCTCTACCAGATGACGACGCCCTACGTGGCCGGGGCGGCGGCGGGCCTGCGCTGGGACGATCCGCGTCTCGCCATCGACTGGCCGGTGGCGGACCCGATCCTGTCCGAGCGCGACGCCGGATGGCCGCTGCTGCGCGCTACGGATCTCCTCCCGTGAGCGGGCGCGGCACGCTCCTCCTCACCGGCGCGACGGGCTTCGTCGGGCGCCCGCTCGCGGCCGCGCTCGCCGCCCGGGGCTGGAACGTCGTCGGCACGACCTCGCGGACCGATCCGCCCGCGGTGGCGGGCGTCGCGGCCTGGGAGCACGTCGACCTGACGGACGCCGCCGCGTCCCGCGCGCTCGTCGCACGGACCCGTCCGGACGCGCTCGTCCACGGCGCCTGGACCACGACGCCCGGCCGGTTCTGGAGCGATCCCACCAACCTCGCCTGGCTCGAGGCGGGCGTCGCGCTCGTCGACGCCTTCGGCGCCGCGGGCGGGCGTCGCGCGGTCGGGCTCGGCACCTGCGCGGAATACGCCGGCGGCGACGCGCGGCTCGACGAGGCGACGACGCCGATCCGCCCCGCCACGCCCTACGGCGCCGCGAAGGCCGCGCTCTTCCAGGCGGGGACCGCGGCAGCGCTGGCGCACGGGGTCTCCTTCGCCTGGGCGCGGCTGTTCACGCCCTACGGCCCCGGCGAGCCGCCGGGCAAGCTGATCGGCTCCGTCGCCCGTGCGCTCGTCGCCGGCGAGCGGGTGGCGACGACCGAGGGGACGCAGGAGCGCGACTTCCTCTATGTCGACGACGCCGCGGAGGCGGTGGCGGCGCTCCTGGAGAGCGGCGTCGAGGGGCCGGTCGACGTCGGCTCCGGCGAGGCGGTGCGGCTGCGCGACCTCATCGCGCGCCTCGCCGCCCTCGCCGGGGGCGCGGACCGGGTCGATCTCGGCGCGCGCCCGCGCCCGCCGCACGATCCCGACCGCCTGGTCGCCTCTGCCGCGCGTCTGACGCGGGAGGTCGGCTTCCGCCCAGCGGTCTCCCTCGACGAGGGGCTCGCGCGCACCGTGGCGGCGATACGAGACGAGATGCGGCGCGCGCGAACGCCGAACGAGGAGGCACGCCCATGAGGATCACCATCGACACCGACGCCCGCACCCTGGCGGTGGAGCAGGACGGCGCGGCCCGCACCCTCGACCTGTGGGGCAAGGAGGCGTTCGAGCTGATCTCGGACGTCTGGCTGCGCACGAGCTGGAACGCGAAGTATCCCTACACCTTCACCTGGCTCGACCGCCCGATCATCCAGCATCCCGAGGACATGGTGCGCACGCAGGAGGCGATCTGCGCGCTCAGGCCGGACGTCATCGTCGAGACCGGCGTCGCGCACGGCGGCTCGCTCGTGTTCTCGGCGGGGCTGATGAAGGCGATGGGGTTCGGGCGGCTGGTGGTCGGCGTCGACATCGAGATCCGCCCGCACAACCGCGCGGCGATCGAGGCGCACCCGCTCGCGCCGATGATCGCCCTCGTCGAGGGCGATTCCGCCGCCCCCGAGATCGTCGACGCCGTGCGCGCGCTGATCCGCCCGGGCGAGAGCGTGCTGGTGATTCTGGATTCGAACCACAGCAAGGCCCACGTCGCCCGCGAGCTCGAGGCCTACGCGCCGCTTGTCACCCCCGGCAGCTTCATCGTCGCGACCGACGGCATCATGCGCGAGGTCGCCGACGCGCCGCGCGGCAAGCCGGAATGGGTCGACGACAACCCCGCCGCCGCCGCCGAGGAGTTCGCGGCGCGCCGCCCGGACTTCGCGCTGGCCCCGCCCGCCTGGCGCTTCAACGAGAGCGCGCTCGACCGCCCGATCACGGGCTGGCCGAGCGCCTGGCTCGAGCGCATCGGATAGGCGCGCGCCCGCGCGCGCTCATCCGCGCAGCCAGTCCTGGACCGGCATCTCGCGGTACGCGTCCTCGGCGACGTAGGCGAACATCCGCCGGAAGGTCTCCGGCTCATGATAGCCGACGATGCGGAAGACCTCGCGCTCGCGCGGCGCGCGCGTCGCGAGCCCTGCGGGGCGCGGCGGGAAGAACTGGATCGTCGGCGTGCCGCGCACGCCGTACTTGGCGGCCGTCGCCTTCTCCGACAGGGTCTCGCCGTCGAAGTCGACCACGTCGAGCGCGCCGATGAGGTTGAGCTGGAGGACGGCGAAGTGCGTGCGCACGTAGTCCGTGACGGCGGGAACGGCGAAGTTGACGAGGTGCACGTCGCGGCAGGCCGGACAGCCGCGCAGCTCCCACATCACGGCGAGGCGCTTGCCGGCGGCCGCGGCGTCCTCGAGATCCGGCCCGAGCTCGAGGAAGCTCTCCAGGAACCAGGGTTGGCGGTAGAGCCCGTCCTCGGTGCGAAATGCGCCGCCGGCCGTCTCCTCGGCCCGCGCGGCGCGGCGCCCGCCCGCCAGCCCCGCGAGGCCCATCATCCCCGCCCCGGCGAGGAGATCGCGTCGTGTCGGCATGCGTCGGTCCTCCGAATGTGGGGTCTTCAGGATAGCGCGCCGGCGCGCCCGTCTTCATCACGCTCTCGCGATCACCCGATGAGGCCGAGCGCGGGGACGGCGTCGAGCAGCCAGCCTGCGAGAACGGGCATCAGGCCGAGGAAGACGAGCACGCCCGTCGCGACGAGCGCAGCCCCCATCGTCTTCTCGACCACGCCGAGATGCCGCTTGAAGCCGGCGAGCCAGCGCAGGAACGGCCCCGTGAACAGCGCGGCGGCGAGGAACGGCAGCCCGATCCCCGCGGCGTAGGCCGCGAGCAGGGTCGCGCCGCGCCCGGGCGTGTCCTCCATGCCGGCGACCATCAGGATCGAGGCGAGCACCGGCCCGACGCAGGGCGACCAGCCGAAGGCGAAGGCGAGCCCGACCACGAAGGCGCCGGCGAGGCTCGCCGGCCGGCTCACGACCTGCACCCGCGTCTCGCGCATCAGCAGGAGCCAGCGGAAGGCGCCGAGCATGTGCAGGCCGAGCACCACGATGATCACGCCCGCGATCTGCGACAGCAGCACCACGTGGCGCGAGACGAAGCCGCCGAGCGCGGTGGCCGCCGCGCCGAAGGCCACGAAGACCATGCCGAAGCCGAGCACGAAGGCGCTCGCGCGCGCCAGCGCCCGCCCGGTCGTCGCCGCCTTCGGCTCGCGGGTGAGCTCCTCGAGCGAGGCGCCCGCGAGGAAGCACAGGTAGGGCGGCACCAGCGGCAGGACGCAGGGCGAGAGGAAGGAGAGCAGCCCCGCGCCGAATGCGGCGGCGAGCCCTATATCCAGCGCCATGCGGGCCTCCCCCGTTACATTCGCCTTGCGCGATATGTTATGGGATCGGGAGCGCGGCGCAAGCGGGTCGCGGCGGCGGGGATACGAGGGCTTCATGAAGGGGATCGGGCGACGTCGGGTTCTCGGGTCGATCGCGTGGCTCACGGGGGCGGCGATGCTCGCGCCGTCGCGGACGATCGCGTCGGATGCCGGCGAGCGAGAGGTCACGGTAATCATGTTCCGCCGCGCCGGCTGCCCCTGGTGCCACGCCTGGGACCGGGAGATCGGCCCGATCTGGCCGCGCAGCGACGTCGGTGCTCGCCACGCGATGCTCATGGTCGACCTCGACGCCGACCCGATGCCCGCGATCGCGCTCGATCGCCCCGTGCGCTACACGCCCACCTTCGTCGTCGCCGTCGACGGCGCGGAAGTCGGGCGCATCGACGGCTATCCGGGCCAGGATTTCTTCTGGGGGCTGATCGAGCGGCTGGTGGCGGAGGCGGAAGGCGGCGCGGGCGGCGCGGCGTCCACGAACTGAACTTTCTGCGTGCATCCGTGTTGCATGAACGACCTTAAGGCGATATGATTCCCGCGCACGAGGGAGGCGCGCATGCAGGTCGGCGTCGACGAGGCCAAGGAACGGCTGGAGGAGCTGCTGGAGCGGGCGGTGGCGGGGGAGATCGTCCTCATCGACCGCGGCCCCGAACAGCCGTCCATCTTTCTCACGGTGGGCACCACGCCGGAGGAACGCGCGCGCCGCGAGGCGGCCATCGCGGAAATCCAGGACTCCGTCCGCAGGAAGCGGGAGGCGGGTCTCGTCGCGGACGGCCCGGACGCGGCACGCTGCGCGGACTACCTCTACGACGACGAGACCGGGCTGCCGGTGTGATCGTCGTCGATACCTCGGCCCTGATCTGCGTCGTCGAGGGCGAGCGCGACGCCGACGAGTGTCGGCACATCCTCAGCGCGGCGGACGCGATCGGGATGTCCGCCGCGACGCTCATCGTCGCGAGTTCGCGCGGTCGCCATGCAGAAGCGTACGATCTCGTCGAAGCGCTGGGCATCATCGTCTACCCGGTCGACACGGAAATGGCGCGCGAGGTGGTAGAGGCCCATCTGCGTTTCGGTCGCGGCAATCACCCGGCCCGGCTGAACTTCGGCGATTGCTTCTCCTACGCTCTCGCACGTCGGCTCGGCCTTCCACTCCTCTACGTGGGGCAGGATTTCCGCCGAACCGACCTGCCCGTTGCCAGGGCCTGAACGGAGGCGCGTCGCTCGTCTCGCACTGCGCTCGCGTGACGAACGCCGACCGGGCGCCCGCTCAAGCATCCGCCAGCCGCCGCCCCGTGTCCCTGTCGAACACGTGGAGCGCACCGTCGACGACGCGCAGCGGCAGCGTGTCGCCCTCGCGCACGGCGACGCTGCCCGGCAGGCGCGCGGCGAGCACGTCGCCGCCCTCCCCCGCGACCGGCACCACCGCCTGGCCCTTGTCGAGCAGCGCGCCGTGGACCAGCGTGTCGGCGCCGAGCGTCTCGACGACGCGCACGCGCAGCGCCAGCTCCGCCGCCTCGCTGCCGACCAGCGTCAGGTGCTCCGGGCGCACGCCGATCGTCACCACCTTCTCGCCGTGCCCGGCGATCGCCTCCGGCAGCGCGCGCAGCGGCGCGCCGGTGTCGAGCGTCACCGCCCGCCCGTCCGCGCCGAGCCGGCCGGGCATGAAGTTCATCGCCGGCGAGCCGATGAAGCCGGCGACGAAGGTGGTGGCCGGGTGGAGGTAGACGTTCATCGGCGTGTCGATCTGCTCGGCGACGCCGGCATTCATCACCACCAGACGATCGGCCAGCGTCATCGCCTCGACCTGGTCGTGCGTCACGTAGAGGGACGTGGTGCGCAGCGAGCGCTGCAGCTGCTTGATCTCGAGGCGCATCTGCACGCGCAGCTTCGCGTCGAGGTTGGAGAGCGGCTCGTCGAACAGGAAGGCGGCCGGTTCGCGCACGATGCAGCGGCCCATGGCGACGCGCTGGCGCTGGCCGCCGGACAGCTGGCGCGGCTTGCGGTCGAGATAGGGCTTCAGCTGGAGCATCGTCGCCGCCTTGTCGACGCGCGCGCGGATCGCGTCCTTGGAGAGGCCGGCGATCTTCAGCCCGTAGGCCATGTTGTCGTAGACGCTCATGTGCGGGTAGAGCGCGTAGTTCTGGAACACCATGGCGATGTTCCGGTCCTTCGGCTCGAGCCGGTTGACCACGCGCGCGCCGATCGTCACCTCGCCGCCGGTGATCTCCTCGAGCCCGGCGACCATGCGCAGCAGCGTCGACTTCCCGCAGCCCGAGGGGCCGACGATGACGATCAGCTCGCCGTCGTCGATGTCGAGCGAGACGCCGTGGATGACCTTCGTGTCGCCGTAACGCTTGACGACGTCGCGGATGCCGATGCCGGCCATGCCCGTTCTCTCACTTCTCGGTTTCGACGAGGCCCTTCACGAAGAGCCTCTGCATGACCAGGATGACGGCGACCGGGGGCAGCAGCGCGAGGATCGCCGTCGCCATGACGAGGTGCCAGTGCGGCTGCTCGTCGGAGACGTTCACCATCCGGTAGATGCCCATGACGATGGTGGTGTAGCTCTCGTCCGTCGTGATGATCAGCGGCCAGAGATACTGGTTCCAGCCGAACAGGAACATGATCACGAAGATCGCCGCGATGTTGGTGCGCGAGAGCGGCAGCAGGATGTCGCGGAAGAAGCGCATCGGCCCCGCGCCGTCCATGCGCGCCGCCTCCGCGAGTTCGTCGGGGATCGTCAGGTAGAACTGCCGGAACAGGAAGGTGGCGGTGGCCGAGGCGACGATGGGGATCGTGAGGCCGGCATACGAGTTCAGCATGCCGAGGTTCGCGATCACCTCGAAGGTCGGCAGGATGCGCACCTCGACCGGCAGCATCAGCGTGAGGAAGATGATCCAGAACGCAACCATCCGGAAGGGAAAGCGGAAGTAGACGATCGCGAACGCCGAGACGAGCGAGACCGCGATCTTCCCCGTGGCGATGAGGAGCGCCATGATGAACGAGTTGAGCAGCATCAACCCCACCGGCGTGCCGCCGGCCTGGGACATGCCCGCCGAGAGCAGCTGCGAGTAGTTCTCGATCAGCCGGTCGCCGGGCAGGAGCGGCGCGGTGCCCGACATCAGCGCCGCCTGCGGGTGGGTCGATGCCACGAAGGCGACCCATACGGGGAAGAGCACGATCGCGACGCCGAGCCCCAGGACGAGGTGGCGCAGGATCGTGAGGACGGGACGGTTCTCGACCATGGCGGCGCTCCTCAGTACTGCACGCGCCGCTCGATCCAGCGGAACTGCATGAAGGTCAGCACGATGACGATCGCCATCAGGACGACCGACTGCGCGGCGGATCCGCCGAGATCGAGCCCGACGAAGCCGTCGGAATAGACCTTGTAGACGAGGATCGTCGTCGCCTGGCCGGGTCCGCCGGAGGTCGTCGCGTGGATGATCTGGAAGGTGTCGAAGAAGGCGTAGGTGACGTTGACGACGAGCAGGAAGAAGGCGGTCGGCGAGAGCAGCGGGAAGACGATCGTCCAGAAGCGCTTCATCGGCCCCGCCCCGTCGATCGCCGCCGCCTCGATCAGGGACTTCGGGATCGCCTGCAGCCCGGCGAGGAAGAAGAGGAAGTTGTAGGAGATCTGCTTCCAGACCGCCGCGACGACGACGAGGATCATCGCCTGGCCGCCGTTGAGCAGGTGGTTCCAGTCGATGCCGACCGCGCGCAGCGCGTGCGCGAACAAACCGATCGAGGGATTGAACAGGAACCACCACAGCACGCCGGCGACGGCGGGCGCGACGGCGTAGGGCATCACGAGCAGCGTCTTGTAGCCCGACGCGCCCTTGATCACCCGGTCGGCCATCACCGCGAGGAGCAGAGCGAGCGACAGCCCGATCGCGGTCACCGCGACCGAGAACACGACCGTCACCTGGAAGGCGTTCAGGTAGAGCGGATCGCTGAACAGCCGCTCGAAGTTGGCGAGCCCCACGAAGGTGGTGCGCAGCCCGAACGGGTCCTGGCGCAGCACCGACTGGTAGAGCGCCTGCCCCGCCGGCCACAGGAAGAAGACCGCCGTGATCGCGAGCTGCGGCAGGAGCAGCGCGAGCGGCAGCGCGAAGCCGCGGAAGGTGACTTTCTTGTGCATGGGCGGGTCCGGTCGCGAGCGCCCCGACAGCGCGAGCGGGAGAGCCGGATCGGCACGCGGACGCGTCGCCGGCAAAAGGAGGACGCCGCCCGTGGAGGGCGGCGTCCCGTGGAGAGGCGCGTCGCCTCAGCCGTTGTCGGCCTCGAACTGGCGCAGCAGCGCGTTGCCGCGCTCGACGGCCGTGTCCAGAGCCTCCTTCGGGGTCTTCTGGCCCGACCACACGAGCTCCAGCTCCTCGTTGATCACGTCGCGGATCTGGACGAAGTTGCCCAGGCGCAGGCCGCGCGAGTTGCCGGTCGGCTCGTTGAGGGTCATCTGCCGCACCGAAACGTCGGTGCCGGGGTTCTGCGCGTAGAAGCCCTGGCTCTCCGAGAGCTCGAAGGCGGCCTGCGTGATCGGCAGGTAGCCGGTGTCCTGGTGCCACTGCGCCTGGACGTCGGGCTGCGACAGGTACTCGAAGAACGCCGCGACGCCCTCGTACTCCTCCGCCTCGTGGCCCTGGAGCACCCACAGGGTGGCCCCGCCGATGATCGAGTTCTGCGGCGCGCCCGGAACGTCGTCGTAGTAGGGCAGCATCGCCACGCCGACCTCGAAGTCGGTGTTGGCGTTCACGCCCGCCTGCGCGGCCGAGGAGTTCATGTAGATCGCGCACTCGCCCGAGTAGAACAGCGGCGCGGAGTCGGACTGGCGGCCACCGTACTTGAACACGCCCTCGTCGGCCCAGCCCTTCATGTTGGAGATGTGGCGCACGTGGAGGTCGCTGTTGAAGGCGAACTCGGTCCCGAGGCCGTTGAAGCCGTTGTCGAGGGTCGCGAGCGGGACGTCGTGGTAGGCCGAGAAGTTCTCGATCTGCACCCAGGACTGCCAGCCGGTCGTGAAGCCGCAGGTGGCGGCGCCGGACTCGATGATGGCGCGCGAGGCCGCGACGACCTCGTCCCAGGTCTGGGGCGCGGTCTCCGGATCGAGGCCGGCGGCCTCGAAGACATCCTTGTTGTAGTACATCACCGGCGTGGACGAGTTGAACGGCATCGAGAGCATGTTGCCCTCCGGATCCGCGTAGTAGCCGACCACCGACGGGAGGTACTCCGACGGATCGAAGTTCTGCCCGTGGTCCTGCATCAGCTGGTAGACCGGGTAGATCGCGCCCTGGGCCGCCATCATGGTCGCGGTGCCGACCTCGAAGACCTGCACGATGTGCGGCTGCTCGCGGGCGCGGAACGCGGCGATCGCGCCCGTCATCGTCTCGGTGTAGTTGCCGCGGTAGACCGGTACGACCTCGTACTCGTCCTGCGTGGCGTTGAAGCCGGCCGCGACGGCGGCGGTCTTCTCGCCGAGCTCGCCGCCCATGGCGTGCCACCACTGAAGCTGCGTCTGGGCGCTGGCGGCGCCGGCGGCGAGCAGGATCGCCGTGGCCGAGGTGCCGGCCAGGATCGTGCGGGTGAAGGACATGGACGTCTCCCGTTTCGTAAGAGGCCCGTCGCCCCGGGCCGTGCGGGCCGGGGACGCGACGTGAGCGCCTTGTCGTGACGCTTCGTAACGGCCCTGTGACACTGAGCCGGCTAGCCGATAGGCGGCGGGACGGCGGAGGGGCAGGACATCACAAATGCAATTAACGATATTGATCGGTTGGTGCGATCGCGGCCCGTCGGGTCACCACGGCGACGCAGGAGCGATGTCGCGCCGCGCGATCGACCCCCTGTCACGTGGAAGAGCGCCCCGCCGCGCGACCGCGCACGGGGACCTCGGGTTCTGGACCTTCGCGCTTCGTCACGCTAAGCGGGGCGGCACGCATCGGAGCTCTTCGCCATGTCCCTCGACAGCGTGCGCGCCTTCCTCGCCGAGCGCGCGCCCGACATCGCCGTCATCGTCACCGAGGCCTCGAGCGCGACCGTCGCGGAGGCCGCCGCCGCGCACGGCGTCGAGCCGGCGCGTATCGCCAAGACGCTCACGCTCGCGATCGGCGAGCGCGTCGTGCTCGTCGTCGCCCGCGGCGACGCTCGTCTCGACAACAGGAAGATGAAGGCGACGTTCGGAGCGAAGGCGAAGATGCCGGACGCGCAGACGGTGGCGACCCTCACGGGCCACCCGGTCGGAGGCGTCTGCCCGTTCGGGCTGGCGACCGATCTGCCGGTCCATTGCGACGTGTCGCTGAAGGCCTTCGACGTCGTGGTGCCTGCGGCGGGCGCGACCAACGCCGCGGTCCATATCGCACCCGAGCGGATGGCCGCACTCGTCGGCGCGACCTGGGTCGACGTCTGCCAGGACCCGTCCGCCGCGGACGGCGGCTGACGAGGCCGCCTCGCTCGCCTCAGAGCACGTCCTGCAGGCTCTTGGGTGCCCAGTCGTTGACGATGCGCCGGCGCTTGGCCTGGCGGCGGAGGACGGATTTCAGCTTCTGCTTGAGCAGCGCGATGTCGAAGGGCTTGAGCAGGAAGGCGTCGACGCCCGCCGCGTGGGCGGCCGTCACCTGCTCGAAGGTGATCGAGGTCTCGGTGAGGATGAAGGCGATCTTGAACATCTCCTCGTCGCTCTTGACCGTGCGCAGCACCTGGAGACCGTCCACGGGCTCGAGGTCGAGGTCGCAGACGATGAGGCCGTAGCTGCCGTTGCGGATCATCTCGATGCCCTCGACGCCCGAGGGGGTGACGTCCACGTCGGCGAAGCCCAGGCGCAGGAAGATCTCGGCCACGAGCCGGCCGATCTTGGCGTTGTCGTCGATGATCAGGACCGAGGGAAACGGATCGTCTGACATCTGATCGCTCCCTCAGGTCAGGGCCTCGATGCCGCGCTTGGCCAGCAGGCACTGCTGGAGCGCGAGCATGCACTCGTGGACCTGCATCGGCTTGGGCGTGCCGCGCGCGAAGGCCTCGTCCAGCGCGTACTTCTCGAGCACCTCCTGGGTCATGAGGTTGCGCTCGAGCAGCTCCAGCGAGGGCAGGAGCTCGCGGCGGGGAATCTCGCGCCACTCGATGATGCGCACCTCCTTGTGGCGGTTGTCCGAGGAAATCCGCTTGAACGTGGTGTTCAACGCGTCGCGGTCCCCCTCCAGCATGTGGCCGAACCACCCGCGGTCGAGGACGAGGATCGAGGTGATCAGGCCGAACTCGTTCTGACGCCGGCTCGAGCGCACCAGCCGATCGAGCTGCTCCGCCCGTTTCGCCTGATCGCGATCGAGGGTGCAGCGGCTGAAGTAGCTGATCCGGCTGAGGCTGGAGCGGTTGAGCATGGGGCCTGTCGCATGACGTTCGACCCCACGCTCGCATCATGCGGATAAAAATCGGTAAAGCGGCGCTGCCTCAGCGACACTGCACGGCGACGCGGCGCCCGCGTGAGTCGATCGCGGTGCACGCGCGCGGCGTCGTCTCCGCACCGATGATCGCCCCTGCGGCGCCGCCGATGACGCCCCCGACGAGCGCCCCCCCCACGCTGCGCGTCGCCGCGCCACCGACGACCGCACCGGTTCCGGCGCCGATCGCGCCTCCCGTCAATGCGCGATCCGTGCGGGAATAAGGGCTGCAAGCGCCCAGGACCAGCACGAGAGCCAAGCAGGCGAGGAGCGATGCCTTCATGACGAGCCTCCCGAAGAGCGTCGAAGCGGACGAGCGCCGATCAACGCCGGGAAACGGCCGCGGTTCCCGCCCCCCTCACATTCGGAACACGCCGAAGCGTGTCTGCGGAATCGGCGCGTTGAGGGTCGCCGAGAGCGCCAGCGCCAGCACGCGGCGCGTCTCGGAGGGGAGGATCACGCCGTCGTCCCACAGCCGAGCCGTGGCGTGGAAGGGCGAGCCTTCGGCCTCGTACTTGTCGCGGATCGGCGCCTTGAAGGCCTCCTCCTCCTCCGCCGTCCAGGACTTCCCCTCCGCCTCGATGTTGTCGCGTCGCACGGTCGCGAGCACCGAGGCCGCCTGCTCGCCGCCCATCACGGAGATGCGGGCGTTGGGCCACATGAACAGGAAGCGCGGGGAATAGGCGCGCCCGCACATGCCGTAATTGCCCGCGCCGAAGGAGCCGCCGACGATCAGCGTGAGCTTCGGCACCTGCGCGCAGGCCACCGCCGTCACGAGCTTCGCCCCGTCCTTGGCGATGCCGCCGGCCTCGTACTCGCGCCCGACCATGAAGCCGGTGATGTTCTGCAGGAACAGGAGCGGGATGCCGCGCTGGCAGCACAGCTCGACGAAATGCGCGCCCTTCTGCGCGCTCTGCGAGAAGAGGATGCCGTTGTTGCCGATGATGCCCACCGGCATGCCGTGGATGCGCGCGAAGCCGGTGATCAGCGTCGTGCCGTAGAGGCGCTTGAACTCGTCGAATTCCGAGCCGTCGACGAGGCGGGCGATCACCTCGCGGATGTCGTACTGCTTCTTGAGGTCGGTAGGGACGACGGCGTCGAGCTCGTCCTCGCCGTAGGCGGGCTCGACCGGCTCGGCGAGCGCGAGGTCGACGCGCTTGACGCCGTTGAGGTTCGCGACGATCCGCCGGACGATGGCGAGCGCGTGCGCGTCGTCGGTGGCGTAGTGGTCGGCGACGCCCGAGAGGCGGGCGTGCACGTCGGCGCCGCCGAGGTCCTCGGCCGAGACCACCTCCCCCGTCGCCGCCTTCACCAGCGGCGGGCCGCCCAGAAAGATCGTGCCCTGGCGGCGCACGATCACCGTCTCGTCGGACATCGCCGGCACGTAGGCGCCGCCCGCCGTGCACGAGCCCATCACGCAGGCGATCTGCGGGATGCCCATGCCGGACATCTGCGCCTGGTTGTAGAAGATCCGCCCGAAATGCTCCCGGTCGGGGAAGACCTCGGTCTGGTGGGGCAGGTTCGCACCGCCGGAATCGACGAGGTAGATGCAGGGCAGGCGGTTCTCGCGGGCGATCTCCTGGGCGCGCAGGTGCTTCTTGACCGTCATCGGGTAGTAGGTGCCACCCTTGATGGTCGAATCATTGCAGACGATCATGCATTCGCGGCCCGACACCCGGCCGATGCCGGCGATCACGCCGGCGGAATGGATCGCGTCCTCGTACATGCCCCAGGCGGCGAGCGCGCCGATCTCGAGGAAGGGCGCGCCCGGATCGAGGAGGCGCATCACCCGCTCGCGCGGCAGCAGCTTGCCGCGCGCGAGATGCCGCTCGCGCGCCTTCGCCGGCCCGCCGGCGGCGACCTCCGCCCGACGCGCCCTCAGATCCGCCGCGAGCGCGGCCCAGGCGGCGCGGTTCTCCTGCGCTTCATGGGACGAGAGGTCGATCTGCGAGGCGATGACGGGCACGGGCGGGTCTCCGGGGACGCGGTGAGGCGACCCGCGGGTTATGCGGCAGCCGCAGGCGGATCACAAGCGGGGGGAGCCCCCGCCGCTCACGCCGCCTGTGCCTGCGGCGGCGGCGGGCGAACCCGGTCGAGCAGCCGCGCGATGCCCTCGCGCCGCGAGAGCAGCGCCACGGTCTCGGCGCGGTCCATCTCGGCGAGCCCCTCCTCCACGCTCTCGGCGGCGTCGAGCCGGGCGAGCGCGACGACGAAGGCTGGGTCGACGCCGATGCGGCCCGCGGGCGCGGCCGGCAGCATCGCGACGTGCAGCGCCGTCAGCGACGGCGTGTCCAGCAGGCGGGTCACCGCCGGCCGCTCGGCCCCCAGCGCCGCGGCGATCTCGCCGCGCAGGGCGCGGGCGCGCACCAGCATCGGCGGGGCGGCGCGCTCCTCGGGCGTGCGCAGCAGGCCGGCGGCGGCGATCCGCGGCGCGGGACGTGCGGTGAGGCCGGAGAGCGGGATCGCGAGCAGCAGGCCGATCACCGCCGGGCTCGTCCACAGGAACACCGCCGGCGAGACCGCGAGCGCCGCCACGCCGAGGGCGACGCCGAGCGCCGTGTGCCAGCGGTGGCGCCGGGCGATCTCCGACCACGGCACAGAGCCGTCCTCGCGCCGCTGCGCCTTCCAGCCGGCGTCGCGGCCGAGCAGGATCTGGAACACCGCGGCCGATTGCAGCGCCATCATCACGGGGGCGAGCAGCGCCGAGGCGAGCGTCTCGAGCAGGACGCCGCCCGTGGCGCGCAGCGGTCCGCCGAGCCCGCGGCGCACCGGGCCCGACGTCATCGCGACGAGGAGCCCGAAGAGCTTGGGCAGCAGCAGCACCGCCATCGTCGCCCCGAACAGCCCGAGGGCGCGCTCGAAGTCGATCACCGGCCAGGTCGGGAAGAGCGCGAAGTCGGCCGCGAAATAGTCCGGCCGCACGAACTGGGCCTGGAGCGCGAGCAGCAGGCCGGAGAGCAGGAAGGCGAGCCACAGCGGCGCGGAGAGGTAGGACAGGATGCCGATGGCGAAGTGCATCCGGCTGACCGGATGAAGCCCACGCGCGAACAGCACACCCGCGTGCTGGAGGTTGCCCTGGCACCAGCGCCGGTCGCGCTCGGCGAGGTCGACGAGCGAGGGCGGGCTCTCCTCCCACGAGCCGGACAGCGCCGGGTCGATCTCGATCGCCCAGCCGGCGCGGCGCATCAGCGCCGCCTCGACGAAGTCGTGGCTCATCACCGGCCCGCCGAAGGGCGCGCGCCCGGGCAGGTGCGGCAGGCCGGCGCTCTCGGCGAACGCCCGCGTTCGGATGATGGCGTTGTGGCCCCAGTAGTTTCCGGCATCGCCGGAGAACACCGCGAGCCCCGTCGCCATCACCGGGCCGTAGACCCGCGCGGCGAACTGCTGGAGGCGCGCGAACAGGCTCCAGCGCCCGACCAGCAGCGGCACGGTCTGCAGCAGGCCGAGCTCGGGCCGGCGCTCGAGCGCGAGCGTCATGCGCACCAGCGTGCGGGGGGTCATGACGCTGTCGGCGTCGAAGATCACGAAGGCGGGATAGGCGGCGCCGAAGCGGCGCACCCACTCGGCGATGTTGCCGGCCTTGCGCTCGACGTTCTTCGGGCGGCGGCGATAGAAGATCCGCGCCCGCGGGCGACGTGCGGCGCGGATGGCGAGGAAGGCCGCCTCCTCCGCGAGCCAGACGTCCGGGTCGGTCGTGTCGCTGAGCACGTAGAGGTCGTAGGCCTCGTGCACGTCCGCGTCCGCCAGCGACTCGGCGGTGGCGACGGCGGTGGCGAAGACGCGCGCGGGGTCCTCGTTGTAGGTCGGCAGCAGGATGGCGGTGCGCGTGCTCGGCCGCGCGCGGGGCGCGAGAAAGTGCGGCGGCGACAGGCGTCGGCGCAGCAGCGCCGCGGTCCCGAGCACCGCGAGCGAGAACGCGAAGGCGATCCAGGCGATCGTCGTCGCGAACAGGACGAGCATCACGATCTCGATCGACGTCAGGGACGCGACCGAGAGGACCGCGTGCATCTCGCGCGTCAGCCCGGCGGCGATGACGACGGCGAGGACGATCGCGCCGGCGCGGGCGAGGCGCGTGCCGCGCCGCTGCGGCAGCGCACCGCGTGTGGCCGGCGGCGCGCCGAGGTCCTGCACCGGCATGGCGAGCGGGGCGTCCGGCGGCAGCGCCGGATCCATCGAGGCGAGCGGATGAGCGGTCATGCGGGCAACCACCTGTAGAGCCAGGTCTCGGAGACGATCGCGCCGTCGCGCACGAGCGTGCAGCGCAGCTCGGACACGGACGCACCCTGCGGGTCGAGCTCGATCGCCACGCGCACGCCACCGAGGTCCGGGTCGGTCTTGACGACGGGCGGCGAGAGCACGCCCGCCGACGCGCTCACCTCGGCGGTGACGGGCAATTCGCCCTCCTGGACGAGCCCCTCGCCGGCGAAGTCGACCACGAAGACGCGCTTGTCGCGCTCGGCCTGTGGCCGGCCCACCTCGGAGAGGCCCGAGAGCGTGCGGCGCACCTTCGCGAGCCCGTGCTGCACCGGCGGCTCGCCGCGCCAATGCAGGCGGTAGGCGATCTGGAACGGCACGCCGGCGGCGAGCGGCAGGCGGGGGCGCCAGAAGGCGACGATGTTGTCGTGGACCTCGGCGTCGGTGGGGATCTCGACGAGGACGACGGCGCCCTCCCCCCAGTCCCCGATCGGCTCGACCCACAGGCTCGGGCGGCGGTGGTAGTCGGCCTCCAGGTCCTGGTAGACGCCGAGGTCGCGCTCGCGCTGCATCAGGCCGAAGCCGTGCGGCTTGCTGTCGAGGAAGGTCGCGATCTGGAGCGTGCGCGGGTTGAGGATCGGCCGCCAGAGCCATTCGCCCTGGCCGTTCCACATCAGGAGCCCGTCGGAATCGTGCACGGCGCCGCGGAAGTCGTCGATGCCGACGCGGTCGTGGCCGGAGAAATAGTACATCGACGTCAACGGGGCCACGCCGACGGTCGCGATCTCGGCGCGCGGATAGAGCACCGCCTCCACCTCGATCACCGTCGAGGCCCCCGGCCGCAGGCTGAAGCGGTAGGCGCCGGTCGTGCTCGGGCTGTCGAGGAGCGCGTGGACGACGATGGTGTCGGCGTCAGGCGCGGGGGTCTCGATCCAGAACTCGCGGAAGGTCGGGAACTCCTCCCCGGCCGGATCCGCGGTCGCCACCGCGAGCCCGCGGGCGGAGAGGCCGTAGGCCTGGCCCTTGGCCACCGCGCGGAAGTAGCTCGCGCCCTGGAAGACGGCGAACTCGTCGAGATAGTCGTCGCGGTTGACCGGCGCGTGGATGCGAAAGCCCGAGAAGCCGAGGTCCTCGATGTCGGTCGGCGGGTCCTCGACCAGAGGGCCGTAGGAGAACATCGCAGGGTCGAAGATCAGCTTGCGGCTCGTCCCGCCGTCGACGACGCGGATCGCCACAGGCTCGCGGTAGCCGAAGCCCAGGTGGAACAGCTGGAGCTGGAACGGGCTCTCGCCGCCGGCCCAGATCGCGCTCTCGGGACGGAAGCGGATGTCGCGGTACTGGTCGTAGTCGAGGCCGGCGAGGGTCTCCGGGAGGTCCTGGGGCGGCGGCACCCAGGGGGCGGCGGCGAGCGCCTGGGCGCGCTCGCGCACGAGGGCGGGGCGGAAGGGCTCGGGCGCACCCCAATGCTCCGCGCCTTCGGCGAGGGCTGCGGCGAGAGCGCGCCCGGGCGAGCCCGGACGCGGGGCGAGCGCGAGCGCGGCGGCGAGCGCCAGCACCGAGCGGCGAGAAACCGACACGAGGAGTTCTCCGACTGTCATGAAGGCGTCCGCCCGGGCCGTCCGCGGGCGCGCGGCGGGGGGATGCCGCGCGTGTGTCCGCTCGCTCTCGGTCGACGCACCTTCATCATACGCTTCCGTTTCGCGCTGCACAACGGCCAAGGAGACGGATCGTTCGATCACGATCGCGCAGACCGCTGCGCAGCATGACGGACGCTGGCTGCGGTTTTGGCGCAGATTTTGGCGGGCGTCGGGCGAGGATGCGGAAATTCGTCCCACGCCGCGGTCGATGACATCTAATGATTACCCGCAGCCGACAAGCGCCATCGGAAGACGGCATCCACCAGGCGTCTCGGCAGGCGCGGCAGGACGACGTTCTCCAGGAACGGGCGAGCCGAGGGTGCGTACCGCGTGCGCGGCCGGTGCGTGGTCAGGGCCTCGAAGGTCGAGCGCGCCACCGCGTCGGCGGGCAGCCCGTGGCGCGGTGCACCGGAGACGATGGCGCCGAGCGCCCAGCGGAACGCGCCGCCGTAGGGCGTATGGTCGAACCGGTGGAGACCCTGCGCCGCCACCTTGTCCCACAACGGTGTCGCCACGGCGGAGGGGGCCATCACGATCACGCGGATGCCGAAGGGCGAGAGCTCGCGCCGCAGCGCCTCCGAGAAGCCCTCGATGCCGTGCTTCGTGGCGATGTAGGAGGTGACGTAAGGCTGGCCGAAGCGTCCGCCGAGCGACGACATGGTGACGATCCGGCCCATCCGCCCGTCCCGCGCGGGATCGGTGCCCAGGAGCGGCAGGAAGGCGCGGGCGGTGAGCATCGTGCCGACCAGGTTCACCTCGATCTGCCGCCGGATCTCGGCGACCTCCTGGTGCTCGAGCGGTGCCGGAATGCCGATTCCGGCGTTCGCCACGAGGCCCGCCAGCCGCCGGCCGTCGAGCGCCGCGCCCACCGTCTCCACGGCGCGCGCGAGGGCGGCCTCGTCCGTCACGTCGAGGAGGAGCGGCGTGAAGCCCGGCCCCAGCTCGTCGGCGAGCCGCGCGGCGTCCTCCTCGCGGCGCGCCGAGCCGAACACGCGCCAGCCCCGCGCGAGGAATTCCCGCGCGATCGCGAGCCCGATGCCGGATGTGGCGCCGGTGACGACGAGTGTGGGGGGCGGGCTGGGCATGGCGTGGTCCTCGATCGTCGTGGGTAACGCGCGACGCGCCGGGCGGATAATCCCGCCGACCCTGGCGAATCACCCGGCGAAGGGTGGAGATAGCGCCCGGAGGACGGATGGTCAGGATCCTGCACACCGCGGATTGGCATCTGGGGCACACGCTCGCCGGCTATTCCCGCGAGGCCGAGCACCGCGCCGCGCTCGACGCGCTCGTCGCCGTCGCGGCGCGCGAGGCCGTCGACGCGATCGTCGTCGCGGGCGACGTGTTCGACGCGCTCAACCCATCGGCGGAGGCTCAGACGCTCTTCTTCGACACGCTGGCGCGCCTGCGCGCCGTGCGGCCGCACGCGGCGATCGTCGTCGTCGCCGGCAACCACGATCCCGCCGGGCGGCTCGAGGCGCCGGGCGGCCTCTACAGGCTCGCGGACGTGACCGTCGTCGGCACGATCGCCCGCCGGGCGGAGGGCCCCGACCTCGCCCGCCATCTCGTGCCCGTGCGCGACGCGCACGGAGCGGTCGGCGCCCATGTTCTCGCCGTCCCCTTCCCGCGCGTGGCGGACCTGCCGCCGCTCGACGGCGCGATCGCCGGCTCGCCCGTCGTCGCGGGCGTCAGGGCGCTCTACGGCGACCTGATCGCGCGCGCGAAGGCCGCGATCGGCGAGAGCCCGCTCGTGGTCACCGGGCATCTGCACGTCTCCGGCGCGCTGGAATCGGAGGGCGCCGAGCGGCGCATCCTGGTCGGCGGCGAGCATGCGGTGCCGCCCGACGTCTTCCCGCCGCAGGCCACCTACGTCGCGCTCGGCCACCTGCACCGCCCCCAGGCGGTGGGGCGCGAGACGATCCGCTACGCCGGCTCGCTCTTCCCGCTCTCGAAGACCGAGAGCGGCTACGACCACGGCGTCACCCTCGTCGAGATCGCGGGCGGGGACGTCGTGTCGCGCCACGTCCCCCTCCCCCGCCCCGTCCCCTGCCTGCGCATCCCCGCGCGCGGGGCGATCCCGGCGAACGCGGTCGAGGCGGCGCTCGCGGGTCTCGGGCTCGCGGAGGACCTGCCGCCGGCGGCACGCCCCTTCGTCTGGCTGAGCGTTTCGGTCGACGGGCCGGCGGTCGGGCTGCACGCCGAGATCGGGGAGCTCGCCGAGCGCTTTCCCGTGCGCCTCGCCGGGCTGGCGCTGGAACGTCCGGCCGCCTCGGGCGCGGTCGCCGAGCCCGAGGCGCTCGCGGTGCGCCTCGCCGAGCGCGCGCCGGCCGAGGTCTTCCGCGAGGCCTACTCCGCGCGCCACGGCGCGGCACCCACGCCCGCCCACGAGGAGGCCTTCGCCGCCCTCCTCGCCACGGCATATGACAGCGACGAGGAGGAGGCCTGACATGCGCATCCTCGCGATCCGCGGCGAGAACCTCGCCTCCCTGGCCGAGCCCTTCGAGATCGACTTCGGGGCCGCCCCGCTCGCCGCCGCGGGCCTCTTCGCGATCACCGGCGAGACTGGGGCCGGCAAGTCGACGCTGCTCGACGCCTTGTGCCTCGCCCTCTACGACGAGTTCCCGCGGGTGAAGGCGGAGGGCGCCAACGAGCAGATCCCCGACGGCGAGAACACGCCGCTTTCGGCCACCGATCCGCGCACGATCCTGCGCCGCGGCGCCGGGCGCGGGTTCGCCGAGGTGGACTTCGCGGCCCGCGACGGCGCCGTCTACCGCGTGCGCTGCGAGCTGAACCGCGCCCGTGGCCGGGCGACGGGCGCGCTGCAGAAGCGCGGGCGCGCACTCTGGAAGCTGCTCCCGGAGGGCGGGCTCGACGCGGTGGCGTCGGGCGTCGTGCCGGTGCGCCAGGAGGTGGAGCGGCTCACCGACCTCACCTGCGACCAGTTCCGCCGCACGGTCCTGCTCGCCCAGGGCGACTTCGACGCGTTCCTGCGCGCCGATGCGCGCGAGCGCGCGGAGCTGCTCGAGAAGATCACCGGCACGGAGATATACGCGACGCTTTCGCGCCGCGCCTTCGAGCGCTGGCGCGCGACCAGGGCCGTGCTCGACGCGCTCGAGGCCCGCCGCGCCGGCATCGGCCTCCTCCCGCCGGAGGACCGCGCCGCGCGGGAGGCGGAGCTCGCCGCGCTCGCCGTGCGCAAGGCCGAGGAGACCGCCGCGCGGGAGGCGGTGGAGGCGGCGCTGCGCCGGCACGAGGCGATCGAGACGGCGAAGGCCAAGCGCGATGCGGCCGCCGCGACGTTGGTGGAGCGTCGGGAGGCGGCCGAGGCGCTGGCGCCGGAGCGGGAGCGTCGGGCAGCGCTGGAGCGGGCGGAGCCGCTGCGGGCGCCGTTCGAACGTGAGCGCGAGGCGGCCCAGCGCCGCTCGCTCCTGCGCGAGGCCGCCGCCGAGACGGTCCGCACGCACGATATCGCCACCGCGGCGCTCGAGGAGGCGCGCGCGCGGGCCGACGACGCGCAGGCGGGCTGCGCAGCGGCCGAGACCGCCTGCGAGCGGATGGCTCCCGTCTGGGACGAAGCCGCCGCGCTCGACCGGCGCATCATCGACACCGCGGCCGAGGCCCGCACGAGGGAGACGGAACGCGACGATGCGCGCCGATCCAAGGCCGAGGCCGTGCGGACGGTCGAGGATCTCGCCGCGCGCATCGACGCGGCGCAGGCCGAGCGCGCCGACACCGAGGCCGCGCTCGCGGCGAACGCCGGCCTGGCGCGACTGGCGGACGGCTTCGAGGATTTCGTCACGAGCCTCGCGAAGCGTACGGAGTTGCGCGACGAGATTGCCGCGTTGCGGGAGACGCGCGCGGCCGCCGTCGAGGTGCTCGGGCAGCTCGCGGGGCGCCGGGGCGCGCTCGATGCCGCGGACGCGGAGGATGCCGAAGCCCGCGCCGGCTGCGACGCGCGGCTCGCCGAGAAGACGGCGGCGCTCGATGCGCTCGACGCCGGCTCCGCCGGGGCGCGGCTCGCGGCGCTCGATACGGCGGAGCGCGCCTGCGCGCGGCTCGCCAC
>NZ_JBQTCJ010000060.1:0-29482 GCF_052380005.1 Salinarimonas sp. NSM | reverse complement strand
CGTCACGCCCGCCGCGCGGGCGGCCGACGGCGCGGCGAGGGCCGCGAGGGCGACCGCGGCGGCGAGGGCCGGTCCCGCCGCGAGGCGAGGAGGCGGGCGCCGGCGGGCGGCGGCCTCGGGCGAACGGTTCTCGAGGAACGGGATCATGGCGGTGCTCCGGTCGTCGCGCCCGCTCAGCGGATGCCGTTGGTGATGGTGGAGGCCATCTGGTCGGCGGCCTGGATCACCTTCGAGTTCATCTCGTAGGCGCGCTGGGCGGAGATCAGGTTCGTGATCTCCTTCACCGGATCGACGTTCGAGGCCTCGAGGTAGCCCTGGTGGATCTTGGCGTAGCCGGGGTCGGCGGGCACGCCGACGACCGGCTGGCCCGACGCCTCGGTCTCGCGATAGAGGTTGCCGCCCATCGGCTCGAGGCCGGTCTCGTTGGCGAAGTTGGCGAGCGTCAGCTGCCCGAGGTTCTCGAGCTGCTGCTGGTCCGGCACGCGCGCGAAGACCTGGCCAGACTGGTTGACGACGATCTCCACCGTGTTCTCCGGCACCTCGATCGCCGGGTCGACGAGGTAGCCCTCCATCGTCACGAGCTGGCCCTCGGCGTTGGTGTTGAACGAGCCCGCGCGGGTGTAGAGGATCTCGCCCTCCGGCCCCTGCACCTGGAACCAGCCGCGGCCGTCGAGCGCGAGGTCGAGCTTGTTGCCGGTCTGCGAGAGCGCACCCTGCATGTGCAGGTTCCGGATCGCGGCCGTGCGCACGCCGAGCCCGAGGTTCGCCCCCTCCGGGATCGCCGCCTCGCCGCCGCGCATCGGCACGCCCTGGAGCCGCTCGGTCTGGTAGAGCAGATCGGTGAACTCGGCCCGCGCCCGCTTGAACGCGGTGGTGTTGATGTTGGCGATGTTGTTGGCGATGACCTCGACGTTGAGCTGCTGGGCGTTCATGCCGGTGGCGGCGATGGCGAGCGCTTTCATGATGGCGATCCTCCTCAGATCTGCATCCGGCTGATTTCCTGGTACGCCTGCACCACCTTGTCCCGCACCGCGATCGCGGTCTGGAGCGTGCGCTCGGCGTTCATCACGGCCTCGACCACCTGCTGGACCGAGGCCTTGCCGTTCATGCCGGCGATGGAGGCGGCCTCGGCCTCGCGCAGGACGTCGACGCCCTGCGCGGCGACGTCGGCGAGGACGGCGCCGAAGTCCGGCGCGCCGCCCGCGGCGGCGGAGCCGGCTCGGGTCGGCGGCGCCGTGATGGCGAGGCGCTCGGTCGCCCGCGCGGCGCCGAGGCCGGAGACACCCGAGAGGCTGGACAGGCTGGAGAGGGAACCGACGGCGTCGATCATCACTGGCTCCTGAGCAGGTCGATGGTCTGGGCGACCATGGAGCGGGTCTGGCGGATCACCGCGAGGTTGGCCTCGTAGGCGCGGTTGGCCTCGCGCATGTCGGCCATCTCGACGAGCATGTTCACGTTGGGCAGCTTGACCATGCCGTTCTCGTCGGCGGCGGGGTGCGAGGGGTCGTACTCCGTGCGGAACGGCGCGCGGTCGGCGCCGACGCCGTCCACCGAGACGAGGCTCGCCCCCGAGGCCCGGTCGATCAGGCTCTCGAAGGTCACCGTCTTGCGCCGGTAGGGGTCGGCGCCCGCGGTGTCGCCGGTGGCGTTCGCGTTGGCGAGGTTCTCGGCGATGATGCGCATGCGGGTCGACTGGGCCTCGAGGCCCGAACCCGCGATGCGCGAGGCGGAGGTCAGGGGATCGATCATCGGGCGCTCTGCATCAGCATGCGGTGGAAGGACTTCACGACCGAGGTCGCGAGCGAGTGCTCGCGGCTCGCGGAGGAGGCCTTGATCAGCTCCTCCTCGATGCTCACGGAGTTGCCGGAATGGGTGATCGCCCAGCCGTCGCGGGTGCGCGTCTCGGAGACCCGCGCGTCCTGCGCCGGCAGCAGGTGATCCGGCCGCGTCGCGGCGAGCTGGAGGCTCGTGCGGTCGAGCACGTCCCGGAACGGCTCGACGTCGCGGGCGCGGAAGCCCGGCGTGCTCGCGTTCGCCACGTTCTCGGCGATCGTCGCCTGGCGCACCGAGAGCCACTCGGACTTGCGCGAGGCGAGGCTGAAGAGGTGGATGCCGTCGAGCACGGACGAAGCTCCTCGTCGTTTCGGACGAGGGCGAGAGTGCGCGGCGTGCCTTGCGTCGGGCTTGCGTTCCGGCGCGGCGATCCGGTCACGGCGCGTCAACCATGTCCGCGGACGGGGCGGCGCGCGGGGCGAGACCTTTACCCTGCGCGTGCGACGACGGCTCGCATCGGCGCGCCTGGCCCGGAACCTGCGCAATTCGTCGCGAATGCCGCGCAGGCGTCCCGCGGCGGGACGAATCCGCGGCGCACGGGCACGTAGGGAGGAGGTCGCGATGCACCGGATCGGAACGCCGGCGGATGCCGGCCGGGTCGGCTGGGTCGACGCCGCCAAGGGGATCTGCATCGTCTTCGTGGTGATGATGCACGCGACCCTCGGCGTCGGCGAGGCGATGGGCGGCGAGGGCTTCATGCATGCGGTCGTCGCCTTCGCGGCGCCCTTCCGCATGCCGGACTTCTTCCTGATCTCGGGCCTGTTCCTGGCCCGCGTCGTCGACCGCGACTGGCGCACCTACGGCGACAAGCGCATCCTCCACTTCGCCTACTTCTACCTGCTCTGGCTCGTGATCCAGTCGCTCGTGAAGATCGGCTCGGTCTCCGACGGCACCCTCGCGGGCTTCCTGGAGCACCTCGCGGTCTCCCTGGTCGAGCCGTACTCGACGCTGTGGTTCGTCTACATGCTGGCGATCTTCTCGGTCGTCGCGAAGCTGGTGCGCCGGACGAGCCCCGTCCTGGTGCTCGCCGTGGCGGCGGCGCTCGAGATCGCGCCCATCCACACCGGCTGGTTCCTGCTCGACGAGTTCTGCGCGCGGCTCGTCTACTTCCTCGCCGGCTGGCACCTCGCGCCGATGATCTTCCGGCTCGCCGAGGCGGCCGTCGCCCGCCGGGGCGCCGCGCTCGCGTTCCTCGCGGCGTGGGCGGTGATCAACGGCGCGCTGGCCCTGACCGAGGTGACGGTGCTCGGCACCACGACGACGCCGGCCGCGCTTCCCGTGGTGAGCCTCGCGCTCGGCGTGGCGGGCGCGGCGGCGATCGTCGTCGTCTCGGCGCTGATCGCGGGTACCGCCGTCGGGCGGCCCTTGGCCCATGCCGGGGCGCACTCGATCGCGGTCTACCTCGCCTTCTTCTTCCCGATGGCCGTCACCCGCGAGGTGCTGATGCGCACCGGCGTGATCGACGACGTGGGCGTGGTCTCCCTCGTCGTCACGCTCGTCGCCGTGATCGCGCCGCTGGTGCTCGAGCGCATCGTCCGGCACGGTCCGGCCGCCTTTCTGTTCGAGCGCCCCGCCTGGGCGCGGCTCGGGCCGCGGCGGGCGGCGGTGGCGCCGGCCGAGTAGCGCCGGGCCGCGGCTGCGCGTCGCGGGCGGAACGGATCGCCCGAGGACGGGCGCTGGTTCGCGTCAGCCGCGCCCGAGCAGGTCGAGCGTCGCCGCGTCGGCGCGGCCGCCGTAGAAGGCGTCGAGCCCACGCTGGAAGAGGGCGGCGTCCGCCGCGTCTTCCGCCGCCGCGTGGAACAGCGTCAGGCACGAGCGCAGCTTGAGGTCGTCGGGGCTGCCGAGGATGGCGTGGATGTCGGTGCCTTCGTGGGGCAGGAGCAGGCCGACCGCCTCGCGCAGGCGCGGCCCGAGCCGGGGATGGGCGAGGTAGGCCCGCGCCTCGCCGAGCCCGGAAATCCCGTAGTGCCGCGCGGTGGCGCTGCGGCCGAGCGCGGCGAGCTGGGGGAAGACGAACCACATCCAGTGCGACCGCTTGGCGCCCGCCGCGAGTTCCGCGCGCACGTCCTCCCAGACCGGGTCCTGCGCCGCCACGAAGCGCGCGAGGTCGTTATCGTCCGCCATTCCCCTGCTCCCTTTCGCTCTCCCGCGACCGCGTCTCCCCGCGACCGAGCGTCGCCGCAACGCGATGGCCCACCGCCGCGTTCGCTCGCCCACAGCCTACACGTAAGCGACGGATGGGAGACCCACGATGAAGCTCGACCTCGACGGCAAGATCGCACTCGTCACCGGCGGCGATTCCGGCATGGGCCGGGAGACTGCGCGCTACCTGCTCGAGGAAGGCGCGTCGGTCGCCTTGTGCGACAAGACGGAGGACGAGCTGACGGACGCAGCGCGCGCGCTCTCGGAGCACGGGCGCTGCGAGCCCTTCACCGCCGACCTGACGAAGCCCGACGAGGTCGCGCGGCTGAAGGCACGGGTCGAGGAGCGGCTCGGCGCGCCCGACATCGTCGTCCATGCCGCCGGCACCACCGGGCCGACCGGCGACTTCCTCGAGATCGACGACGCCGGCTGGCGGGAAGTGCTCGAGGTCGACCTGATGAGCGCCGTGCGCGTGGCACGGACGTTCATCCCCGGCATGCGCGCCAAGGGCTGGGGCCGGCTCGTGCTGATCTCGTCCGAGAACGCCGTGCAGCCCTACCCCGAGGAGATGCCCTACGACGTCGCCAAGGCCGGCATCGACGCGCTCGGCAAGAGCCTGTCGAAGGCGTTCGGGCCCGACGGCGTCAACGTCAACGTCGTCTCCCCCGCCTTCGTGGCGACGCCGATGACCGACAAGATGATGGACAAGAAGGCCGCAGAGGAAGGCACAGACCGCGATCAGGCGATCGAGGGGTTCCTCGCGCAGAAGCGGCCCGGCATCGTCGTGGGACGGCGCGGGCGCCCGGAGGAGGTCGCCGCCGTCATCGCCTTCCTGTGCTCGGAGCGCGCGAGCTACGTCGTGGGAGCCAACTGGCGCGTCGACGGCGGCTCGGTGATGACGACGACCTGAGCTGCGCGGCGCGTCACCAGAACCGGGTGCCCGGCCCGCCCTTGAACGGGCCGGCCACCTTGGACGTGATCCAGCCGCCGTAGAAGCCGCCCTCCTGCGGCACGACCCGCTCGCCGTCGACGAAGCACGCCTCCATCGGCGCCGGGTAGAAGGTCACGTAGCCGGCCATCGGCCGGAAGGGGGCCGTGGGGCGCGGGTAGGACCAGGCGCCGCGCGGCACGCGCACGTCTCCCGCGACGACGTCGAAGTAGGCGGCCTGCCCTTTCCATTCGCAGATCGAGCCGCCGCCCGCGGGCACCAGCACGCCGGTTTCGACATCCTCCGGCGGAAAGTAGTAGGATGGCGGGTGGGACGTCTCGAGCACGCGGAAGCCACGGCAGGTGCGCGCGATCGTGCGGCCGCCGAGGACGACCTCCAGCAGGGACTGCGTCGGCTCGCAGATCGCCGGGCGCGGATAGTCCCAGACGCTCTCCTGCCCCGGCGCCGGCGGGATCGGAACGGGTCGGTTCAACGTGGGTCCGTCGCGCATGGCACGCCTCTCGCTTCAACATTCGTTAGGAATGGATCGGAGTTCCCGGGGATCGACGAGCCCTGCCGCGTGCGCCTTTGCGCGTTGCTTAACCAGAGATGAACGGCTCCGATGCCTGGGCGTGCTCGAGGAGGCGTACCCATGTCAGACCAGCATCTCGATCCTGCGGCCTTCGCCGCGTCCGGCAGCTTCGTCCCGTCGAGCGCCGTCCGGGCGGCGCTCCCGCGGGCGGGCGTCGTGAGCGGAAAGCGCACCCGGCTCGGCGACGCGCTCGACCGGCTGGCGCCGGACGTGCCCGAGTTCGAGCGCGAGGCGATCCTCGACCACGCGCTCGACAGCCGCGGCCTCGCCGGGGCGAGCCCCGAGACCGCCGCTTGGCTCTCCATGGTCTCCTACGTCCGGCACGTCCTTACGGATTACGACGCGCTGCTGGCGGAGGGCTACGACCGCGACAGCGCCCGCCACTTCGTCGCCGACGAGACCACGGAGATCCTGACCTCCTGGGGCTGCCGCCGTCCGCTGGAGGGGTGACCGAGGCTCCTGCCCCATCGGGGGAGGTGGATCGACGGCGGAGGCGACGAGACGGAGGGGGTGCGCCGGCAGGCGCTTCGGCGACAGCCGAAATCCCCGCCGATGTCGCGCCGCGGGACCCCGCCCCCGGCTCGCTCCGCTCGCCGTCCCCGCCCCGAGGGGGCGGGAGCGTCACGGCCTGCAGAACAGGTCGGCGTGGCCGATCGTCGCCGCGGTGGCGGCGAGGCGGGCGGTGCGCCAGGCCTCGACCTCGGCCGGTGTGAGCCGCCCGGTCTCCGCCACGGCCGAGGCCTGCCCCTCCGCGAGCGCGCGGATCAGGGCCGCATCGCCCGGGGCGGCGAGCCGCCAGGGGCTCGCGCCGAGATGGGTCGCGTAGCCCTCCCCCGCGAAGGCGGAGGCGAGACGGCGGGTCGCCGCGGGGCCGGCGGCGACGCCGAAGCCCTTGTCCTCGCCCTGGTGCGAGACGAAGGCGGCGCGGAACGCGTCGTCGAGCGGATGGGAGGGCTCCCAGGTCTCGCGTCCGTCGTAGGTGAGAACCGTGTGGAACAAGGCGCGCCGCGCCGCGACCGCCCGCGCGAAGCGGACGATGAAGGCCTCCCCGCACAGGTCGAACAGCGCCGCCGCCGTGACGAGATCGGGCGCCTCGCCGAGCGCCGCGTCGAGATCGCTGGCGAGATCCGCCGGCGCGAAGGCGACGTCGAGCAGCCGCCCCTCCTTCTCGAGCCGAAGGCCGTCGGGCGCGTCCGCGACGACGACGTCGGCCCAGCCGGCGAGCCGAGCCCGCGCGCCCGCCAGCAGGGCGGGATCGTGGTCGACGAGCCGCCAGGACTGGCGTCGCGGCAGAGCGCGATAGAGCCCGCGCAGGTTCGAACCGAGCCCGCAGCCGAGATCGACGACGCGCACGGCGTCGCGATCCGACAGGCAGGAGGCGAGGCGCGCCTCGAGGCCTCGGTCGCGGGCGCGGTGGTCGGCGGGCTCGCGCAGGTCGAGCCAATCGGGCGAGAAGCCGCTCATCCATCCGTCTCCAGGCTCTGGCGCAAGGCGTCGGCGATGCGCGCGGCGGTGTCGTCCCAGCGCGGCAGGGCCGCGCCGGCTTCCCAGGCCGCGGCGGCGAGCCGCGCGCGGGTGTCGGGCTCGTCGATCAGCCGCGCCAGCGCCGCGGCGAGCGCGTCGACATCGCCGGGGGGCACCTTCAGCGCGGCGGCGTCCGGCACGGTCTCGGCGGCGGCGCCGCCGGTCGAGGCGACGATCGGCAGCCCCCGGGCCATCGCCTCCGCCAGCACCATGCCGTAGCCCTCGTAGAGCGAGGCGGAGACGAAGACGTCGCTCTGCCCGAGCAGCGCATCGCGCGTCGCCGCATCGACTGCGCCGGTCAAGCGGACGCGCGCGGCGAGGCCCGCCGCCTCCGCCTGCCGGCGCAGCGCCGTGGCGGTGGCGGGGTCGCGGTCCGTCGGCCCGACGATCGCGAGGCTCCACGGCCGATCGGCGAGGCGGGCGAGCGCGGCGATCAGCACGTCGAAGCCCTTGCGCGGGGAGATCGCGCCCACTGCGATCAGCGCCGGCGGCGCGCCCGCTGGCGCTCCGGTCGCGCGGGCCGCGGCATCGGTGCCCGGCAGGGCGATGCTCAGCCGCTCGGGCGCCACGCCGTAGTCGGCCACGAGGGTTCGCGCGGTCGTCGGGCTCGCGGCGACGATCCGCGTCGCCCGCGCCAGAGCGCGCCGCTCGCTACCGGCGAGCGCCGCGGCTCGCTCGGTGGAGAGCCCCGTCTCGAGCGCGAGCGGATGGTGGACCAGCGCCACGAGGGGTCGCGCCAGGGCGTCGAGCGTCGCCGCGGGCAGCGCGCCGTAGGCGAGCCCGTCGACGAGGAGCGCCGTGTCGGCGGGAACGCTCGCGAGGAGCTGGGCGCTCTCGACGACGTCTCGCGTCGTCGGATGCGGGAAGCCGTCCGGCAGGCGCAGGACGGTCGCCACGACGCCGTGATCCGGCAGCCGCGCCAGAACGGCGCGCGCATACGCGTATCCCCCCGTCGCCGTCTCCAGCGCGCCGGGGATGGCG
This sequence comes from Salinarimonas sp. NSM, assembly GCF_052380005.1. Lineage (NCBI taxonomy): Bacteria > Pseudomonadati > Pseudomonadota > Alphaproteobacteria > Hyphomicrobiales > Salinarimonadaceae > Salinarimonas > Salinarimonas sp. NSM. The sequence goes on along the minus strand of NZ_JBQTCJ010000060.1, from coordinate 21,482 downwards.
AAGGCCGCCGGGAGCGGGGCCGAGCCTCGGGAGGGCATCGTCAGAGCGCCGCCTCGTACCAGGCGCGCGCCACGTGGCTCTCCTCGATGGAGACGCGAATCTTCGCGATCGCCTCCCCGCCCGGTCCGAGCTTTCCGTCGCGGGCGGCGGCGGCCATGGCGTCGAAGACGTGCTTGCAGAGGAACTCGGTGGTCGTGTTCTCGCCGGCGAACTCCGGCACCTCGTCCAGGTTCTTGTAGTTCAGCGGCCCGAGCGTCGCCTTCAGCGCCTCGTGGGCGCGGCCGATGTCGACGACGACGCCGTCCTCCGAGAGCGTCTCGCGGAAGAAGGCGACGTCGATGACGAAGGTCGCCCCGTGCAGCGCCTGGGCGGGCCCGAACAGGTCCCCCTTGAAGCTGTGGGCGATCATGATGTGGTCTCGGACCTCGACGGCGAACATGGGGGAAGCCTCGTCGTGCTGTTTCAGGAATAGCGGATGGCGGTGGCGAGCCCCGGCGCGCCGGGAGCGAGCAGGCGCGGCAGCGCCTGCGGCAGGTCGTCGAAGGCGACCTCGTCGGTGATCAGCGCGTCGAGGCGCTCGTCGCCCAGGAGGTCGAGCGCCTTGGCGAGGCGCCGCGCATGGCTCCAGCGCCCGCGCCGGGACGGCGCGACGCGACCCACCTGGCTCGAGACGAGCGAGAGCCGCGCCGAGTGGAAGCGCGCGCCGAGCGAGACCTCCGTCGTCGCCTCGCCGTACCAGGAGAGCTCGACGACGCGCCCCTCGTCGCCCGCGCAGGCGAGCGCGCAGCCGAGCCCCGCCGACGTCGCCGAGGTGTGCACCACGAGATCGGCGTCGCCCGGCGAATCGAGCGGCTTGGCGAAGCGGCAGCCCAGCGCCTCGGCGACGGCCCGACGGGAGAGGTCGACGTCGACGAGCGTCACCTCCGCGCCGGGCAGCCGCGCGGCGAGCGCCGCGACGAGGCAGCCGACGACGCCGGCGCCGACGACGACGATCCGGTCCCCGGGGCCGGCGCCGCCGTCCCAGAGCGCGTTGAGCGCCGTCTCCATGTTGGCGGCGAGCACCGCCCGGCGCGCGGGAACGTGATCGGGCACCGGCTGGACGAAGGCCTCGGGAGCATCGAAGACGGTCTCATGCGGTGCGAGCGCGAAGACCGTCCTTCCCACGAGCCCGGCCGGGCCGTCCTCAACGACGCCGACGGCGTTGTAGCCGTACTTCACCGGGAAGGGGAACGTGCCCTCCTGGAGCGGCGCGCGCATGCGGTCGTATTCGGAGGCGGGCACCCGCCCGTCGTACACCAGCCGCTCGGTGCCCCGGCTGATGCCGCTCCACAGCGTGCGAATCCGGAGCCGATCGGGCTTTTTCGTCGCAATCGCCCGTTCGCGCAGAACCGCACGCCCACGACCGACGTACCAGAGAGCGCGTGCCGTCGCCCCGGTCGGTGCGTCCGTCACGGCGTCTCTCCCACTCGTCTCGCCGTCGCGCGGCATGGCTCCTCCAGCGTTTTCCCGAGGACGGCTCGATGAACGATCTCGTGCGCCCGACCGTGCTGACCGGATCCCGCCCTCTCGAGGAGTGCGGTGACCGCGGCGCGGCCGGCGCGGTTCCTTCCCATACGGTCGAGCGGCCTGTCCAGACCAACGCGGAAGGGGGCGTCGCGATCGGCCGGCGGCGGCTCCTCGTCGCGGGCCTGACGCTCGCGGGCTTCCTCGGCCTCATGATACCGGCCGTCGCCATCCTCGCCGCGGACGGGCTCGGCGCCCTCGACGTCGTGATGCTCCTCGCCTTCGCGCTCGCCGCGCCGTGGACGGTGCTCGGCCTCGTCAACGCCGCCATCGGCTTCGCGATCGCCCGGCTCGCCCGCGACCCGTTCGCCGCGGTCGCGCCCTTCGCCGCCGCCGGCGATGCCGAAACGCCGATCCGCGGGCGGATCGCGGTATTCATGACGCTGCGCAACGAGGACGCCGCCCGGGCGATCCGCCGGCTCGCCATCGTGCGCGACAGCCTCGCCGCCACGGGCGAGGGCGGCGCCTTCGACTGGTACGTGCTGAGCGACACGTCCGACCCGGCGATCGCGGCGCGCGAGGAGAGCGAGGTCGCCGCCTGGCGGGCGGCCGCAGGGCCCGGCGCACGGATCGTCTACCGCCGGCGCGCGCACAACGTCGGCTACAAGGCCGGCAACGTGCGCGACTTCCTGGAGCGCTGGGGCGCGCGCTACGATCTCATGCTGCCGCTCGACGCCGACAGCCTGATGTCCGGCGCGGAGATCGTGCGCATGACGCGCATCATGGAGGCGCATCCCGAGATCGGCATCCTGCAGAGCCTCGTCGTCGGCGCGCCGGCGGCGAGCGGCTTCGCGCGGATCTTCCAGTTCGGCATGCGCCAGGGCATGCGCCCCTACACGCTCGGCGCCGCCTGGTGGACGGGCGACTGCGGGCCGTACTGGGGCCACAACGCGCTGGTGCGCGTCGCGCCGTTCCGGGAGCATTGCCGGCTTCCGACCCTCTCCGGGCGCGGGCCGCTCGCGGGCGCGGTGCTCTCGCACGACCAGATCGAGGCCGTGTTGATGCGCCGCGCGGGATGGGAGGTGCGCGTGCTGCCGCGGGAGGGCGGCTCCTGGGAGGACAACCCGCCGACCTTCCTCGACTTCTCCAAGCGTGACCTTCGATGGTGCCAGGGGAACCTGCAATACCTCCACCCGACGCTGATCGGCATGCGGGGCCTGCCGCCGACGAGCCGGCTGCAGCTCGTCTCCGCCATCATGATGTTCGCCGCCGTGCCCGCGATGACGCTGATCCTGGCGCTCGCGCCGGTGATCGCCGCGACGACGGATCCCGCGCGCTTCCCCGTCGGCGCGGCGCTCTCCTTCTACGCGGCCTTCCTCGCGCTCTCGCTCGCGCCGCGCGCGCTCGGCGTGCTCGACGTCGCGCTCACCCCCGGCGGCATGGCCGCCTACGGCGGGCGCAGGCGCTTCCTCGCGAGCGCGGCGATCGAGTTCGTGTTCTCGGCCTTCCTGGGCGCCGCCGCCTCGCTGCGGCTGACGCTGTTCATCCTCGGCCTCGCCTTCGGCCGCACCACCGTCTGGAACGGCCAGGCACGTGACGCGCACGGCCTCGCCTGGCCCGACGCCGCGCGCGGGCTGTGGACCACCACGGCCTTCGGCGTAGGGATGATGGGCCTCGTGCTGGTGCTCGTGCCGGCGGCGTGGCCGGTGGCGCTGGTGATGTGCGCCGGGTACCTTCTCGCCATCCCGTTCGCCGTCCTCACGGCCGAGCCCGCCTTCGGCCGGGCGCTCGCCCGTGCAGGGCTGTGCGCGATCCCCGAGGAGATCGCGCCGCCGCCGGAGATCGCCGCGCTCGCCCGCGCGGAGGTCTCGCCGAAGGGCGGAGCGCGCGCCGGGCTCGCGCCGTCGCGGGTCGCCGCATGAGCCCCCGCGCCAAGGCGATCGGGCGCTCGCTGCGCCTCTACCACGGCGATCCGGCGCGCGCGGCCACCCTCGACGCGCTCTACCGGCCGTTCGTGCCCGACGGCGGTCTCGCCTTCGACGTCGGTGCGCACGTGGGCGATCGTACCGCGTCCTTCCGCCGGCTCGGCGCCCGCGCCGTCGCGCTCGAGCCTCAGCCGGCCTGCTTCCGGGCACTGCGGCTGATCCACGGGCGCGATCCGCGGGTGACGCTCGTCGCCGCCGCCTGCGGCGACGCGAGCGGCGAGGTGCGGCTATCGGTCAACAGCGCCAACCCGACGGTCTCGACCGCCTCGGCGAGCTTCGTCGCGGCCGCCGCCGGCGCGCAGGGCTGGGAGGGGCAGGCCTGGGACGCGGAGATCGTCGTGCCGTGCTTGACGCTCGATACGCTGATCGCGGCCCACGGCCGCCCGGACTTCGTCAAGATCGACGTCGAGGGTTTCGAGGACCGTGTGCTGGCGGGCTTGTCGACGGCGGTCCCGGCGCTCTCCTTCGAGTTCACGACGATCGCCCGCGATGTCGCCCATCGCTGCCTCGCGCGCCTCGCCGGGCTCGGCAACTACCGCTTCGCCCTCTCGCTCGGGGAGAGCGCGACGCTGGAGGAGCCGGGCTGGATGGAGGCCGCTGCCATGGCCGCGCGGCTCGACGGGCTGCCGCACGCGGCGAACTCGGGGGACGTCTACGCCGCGCTGAAGCCGCCGAGTTAACCAAAGGTTGCACGCGACGTTCGGCGAGCGTCAGCGGCTCTGCGCGAGCAGCAGGATCGCCGTCTTCGCGCCGCGCCCGTCGGCGCCGAGCGCGAACCCGTAGCGATCGAGATCCGCGTCCGTGAGGACGTCTCGCCGGTTCTGCGCCCATTGCTCCACGAACCGCTCCACGTCGGCGCGGGTCGGCTCTGCGCCGCAGCCCGAGCAGGTGGCGACGAGGGCGCGCACCTGCGCGAAGCGCGCGCCGGATTCTCCCCGCAGGGCCGCGCCGAGATCGAGCGTCGGCGGCTCCAGGCTCGCGCCGCCCTCCGGCAGGAGGTCGCGGGCAGCCGCGCCGAGCGCCTCGTCTGCCGCGAGCGGCGGCGCGCCGGCCTCCTCGCGCAGGACGCGGAGCGCGTCCGCAGCTGCCGCGGCGCGCGCCTGCGGATCGAGCGGCGCTGCGGCCTCGCCGTCGCCGTTGCCGCCCGACCGGCCGGGGCCGGCGAAGGTCTGGACCGCGAGCGTGCGCCGGCTCGCCGGATCGGCGGCGATGCCGAAGCCGAAGCGCGTCAGCCCCTCGCGGAGGATGTTGGCGCGGTGCCCGGGGCTCTCCATCCAGCCGCGGTGCATGGCCTCGACGCGATCCTCGCCCGGCGGAACCGGGCAGCCCTCGCAGACGCCGAGGTTCTCCGCCACGATCTCGCTCGCGGCCCCGCCGGCCGCGCGGAACCGGTCTCCCACGGTGTCACCCTCCGGCGAGGCGTGGGCGAAGTAGTCGCGCGCGAGCATGTCCTCGGCATGGTTCTGGGCGATGGCGTCGAGCGTGTCCCCCGGCTCCAGCGGCGCGAGGCCCGCCTCCTCCCGCGAGGCGTTCACCTCCGCGAGCGCCTCCGCCCGCAGGGCGGGGAGATCTCCGGTGGCGACCTCCTGCGCGGCGGCGGGAAGCGCGACGAGGGTGGCGAGCAGGAGGGCGAGAGCCGCGGCGGGGCGGCGAAGAGCTGGTGTGCCGATCATGTCGGCTCAACGACCGAGCCCGCGCGCCGGTTCGGTCGTAGACACGGCGTCGGCGGCACGCCGGCTAAACCGCCGTCCGCCGCTTCAGCGCCGCCGACAAGGTCCCCTCGTCGAGATAATCCAGCTCGCCGCCCACCGGCACGCCGTGGGCGAGGCGGGTGACGCTCACCGGGAGCCCGGCGAGCGCCTCGGTGAGGTAGTGCGCCGTCGTCTGGCCGTCGACGGTGGCGGGGAGCGCCACGATCACCTCGCGCACGGCGGGGTCCTGCGCGCGGGCGAGGAGGCCGGCGATGCTCAGCTGGTCCGGACCGATCCCGTCGAGCGCCGAGAGCACGCCGCCGAGCACGTGGTAGCGCGCGTGCAGCGCGCCCGCCCGCTCGAGCGCCCACAGGTCCGAGACGTCCTCCACCACGACGAGGATGGACGGGTCGCGGCTCGGGTCCGCGCACACCGCGCAGGGATCGGACGTGTCGACGTTGCCGCAGGTGCCGCACACGACCACCCGCTCGGCGGCGACGCGCATGGCCTCCGCCAGCGGCACGAGCAGCCCCTCGCGCTTCTGCAGGAGCGCCAGCGAGGCCCGGCGCGCCGAGCGGGGCCCGAGGCCCGGCAGACGCGCGAGGAGCTGGATCAGGCGCTCGATCTCGGGGCCGGCGACGCCGCGGGCCATGGCTCTACGCTCTCGAACGGGGGGACGGAGGTGTCAGAACAGCTTCATGCCCGGGGGCAGCGGCAGGCCCTTGGTGATCTCGGACATGCGCTCCTGCATCGCCCGCTCGGCCTTGACGCGCCCGTCGTTGCAGGCGGCGACGATCAGGTCCTCGAGGATCTCGGTCTCGTCGGGGACCATCAGCGAGCGGTCGATGGTCACGCCCTTGAGCGCGCCCTTGCCGGAGAGCCGCACGGTGACGGCGCCGCCGCCGGCCTGGCCCTCGACGATCAGCTCGTCGAGCTCCGCCTGCGTCTCCTGCATCTTCTCCTGCATGGCCTGGGCCTGCTTCATCAGCCCCATCAGGTCCTTCATGGCGTGCCCTCCTCTCGCTCGCCCGGCGCCTCTCGCGAGACCGCGCGCTGGTGCGCGACCGTGTCGCGCAGCGCCGCCTCCTCGGCCGCGTCGTCGTCCATATGGCGCTTTCTCAGCCGTCGCACCAGGAGGAGGATGCCGAGGAGCACGATGGGTACCGCGATCGCCGTGCCGACGTAGGGCTCCACCGGCACGCCGCTCTCGTAGAGGCCGCGCAGGACGTAGAAGATCAACCCGGAAATGTAGTAGGTGATCGCCGCCGCCGAGAGCCCCTCGACCGTCTGCTGCAGGCGCAGCTGGATGCGGGCGCGCTCGTTCATGGCGCGCAGGAGATCGCGGTTCTGGCTCTCCAGCTCGATGTCGATGCGCGTGCGCAGGAGCTGCGCGGCGCGGGTGAGCTTGCGCGAGAGGTTGGCCTGGCGCTCCTCCATGGAGGCGCAGGTGCGGATCGCCGGCTGCAGGCGCCGGTCGAGGAACTCGGACCAGGAGTCGTAGCCGGTGAGCGCCTTCTCCTCCAGCGCGCCGAGGCGCAGCCGCACGAGGTCGGAATAGGCGCGGGTCGCGCCGAAGCGGAAGAGCGCCGCGGCGGCACCCGATTCGAGCTCGGCGGCGAGCCGGGTGATCCGGTCGAGCAGCTCGCGATTGCGCTCGAGCCCATCCGAGCGCTCCATCGCCGCCATGACGAGCGGCAGCTCGGTCTCGATGCGCCGCACCGAGGGTCCGATCGCCTGCGCCTCCGGCAGGCCGAGCAGCGTCAGCGTGCGGTAGGTCTCGACCTCGAGCACCCGCTGCACGATGGCGCCGGCCTGGGCGCGCTCCATGCCCTCGTCGACGACGAGAATGCGCACGAAGCCGTGCGCGTCGGTGCGGAAGTCGGTGGCGATGGTCGCCGCGCCGCCCTCCACCTGCGCGGCGGCGAGGTGGACGTCGCCGAACACGCTCTGCGGCCCCTTGGGCAGGCTCGCCGCGGGGATGAGGTGGAGGTCGGCGGCCACCATCAGGGGCCCGGGCTGCGGCACGAGCCGCATGACGCCCATCAGCCCGTCGACCGCCGGGCGGAAGGGCTGCGGCGCCGGCGCGTCGGTGACGCTCGGGTCGCCGAACTCCCACGAGTAGGTCGTGAACTCGCTGTGGCTCTCCCAGCGCAGGAGGGTGCCCGAGAACACGACGCGATGGTGCTTGGCTCCCGCCGTCGGCCCGTCGAGGCCCAGCTGCTTGCAGAACGCCGCGAGCGCCTCGCGGTCGCGCTGCGCCGCCTCGCCGTCGGTCATGAAGGCGTAGTGCAGGATGCGCCGGGGCGTCTCCATCGGCGCGGAGGGCCGCGCGTGCACCTCGGCGAGCACCCGCGCGCGCAATTCGTGCGGTGTCAGATCGACCGCCATGGACCCTCGTTGCCCCCTCGCGCACGCCAACCCCGCCGACGAACGCGGCGACGCACAACGATGGGGGAAGCGGGGCCGGCGTGCAATGGGTAAGTCCCGCGACGAGCGGGTGGAAGAACGGAGCCGTCGGCAAGCGTATCCGACCCGCTCTCTCCTCGGAGTCCGAATCGACGAAACTACGGCAGGGCCGTATGGTCCGCAGGCGTCCGCTTCAACGAGCCTCGACACTTCGCGCCCCGCCAGCCGCGAGGAACGCGAGGCGTACCGCAAGCGCAGCCCCGATACGCTGAGGAGACGCTATGGACACCGTCAGAAGAACCCGCTCTGAGCTGAGGCGGCAGCGAAAGCCTATCGATCCGGAGCGTCAGGCCTAGCTCCTGTCGCTCTCGGACGACGAGGCCGCGGCCATCGCCGCGCGCGATCCGGAGAATCCTCCTCTGACCGACGAGCAGTTCCGGCGTGCGCAGGCCGGCCGGATCGCGCGTCTCGCCCGCGAGGTCACGGGCCTGAGCCAGCGCGCGTTCGCGGAGCGGTACCACATCAACGTCGCCCGGCTGCGGGATCTCGAGCAGGGCCGCCGCGCCCCCGACGAGGCGCTCCTATCGCTGCTCAAGGTGATCATCCGCGAGCCCGATCTGGTGAAGCAGGCCATCGACGAGCCGTTGGGCGAGATCGCAGCCGTCTGATCGCACACGACCGCGTCGGCCGCCTCCAGAGCCCCATCCGACCTGAAAGGGGTCAGGTCGAATGGCGCGTCAGATTCCTCGTTGGAGCATCATCTCGTCCACCGACCGGGTTCCACTTGGTGGGATGATGCTCTAGCCCCGCACCCCCTCCCCCAGCACCCGCACCGCCTCCACCAGCGTCCGCACTGCCGCCCCCGCGTCCGCCGCGGTGATCTTCTCCGCCGGGTTGTGGCTCACCCCGCCTTCGCAGCGCACGAACAGCATGGCGGAGGGGCACAGGCGGGCCATGGCCACCGCGTCGTGGCCGGCGCCGGAGGGCAGGCGGATCGTCTCCTCGCCGGCGCGGGCGGCGCCGGTCTCGAGCGCCGCGGCGAGGCGCGCGTCCATGGCGGTGGCCGCCTGGTCCATGAAGCGCTCCTCGGCGAAGGCGACGCCGCGGCGCTCCGCGATCGCGCGGCAGCCCGAGACGATCTCGTCCACCAGGGCCGCGCGTACGGCGTCGTCCGGCGCGCGGATGTCGAGGGTGAAGCGGGTGCGCGCGGGGATGACGTTGAGCGCGCCGGGCTCGACCGTGCACACGCCCACCGTCGCCACCGCGTCGCGGGCGGCGGTGCCGGCGCGCTCGACGAGCGCGATCATCTCCGCCGTGGCGGCCAGCGCGTCCCGGCGCATGCCCATCGGCACCGTGCCGGCGTGGCCGGCCGTGCCGTCCACCGTGCAGCGCGCGCGCGTCGCGCCGTTGATCGCGGTGACGACGCCCACCGCGAGGTCACCGGCCTCCAGCACCGGCCCCTGCTCGATGTGCACCTCGAGATAGCCGAGCGTGCGCGCCGGGTCGCGGGCGATGGCGCCGATGCCCGCCGGGTCGCAGCCGAAGGCATGAAGCGCCTCGCGCAGGGTGACGCCGTCGGCGTCCGCGCCGTCGAGCCATTCCGGCCGGAAATCGCCGGCGAGCGCCGAGGAGGAGGCGAGTGAGGTAGGGAAGCGCACGTTCTCCTCGTCGCCGAAGGCGAGGATCTCCAGCGCGAAGGGCAGGTCCTCCCGGCGCAGCGCGTCCGCCGCGAGGATGCCGCAGACGACGCCGAGCGGCCCGTCGTAGATGCCGGCGTTCACCACGCTGTCGATGTGGGAGCCGATCAGGAGCGTCGGCGCGTCGGGCGTCGGTCCCTCGCGGCGACCGACGATCGTGCCGAGCGCGTCGCGGGAGACGGTGAGCCCCGCGTCACGCATCAGGGCGGCGGTGGCGTCGGCGCAGGCGGCGTGGGCGGGGGAGAGGTAGAGGCGGGTGAGCCGGCCCGGCTCGTCGGTGTGGCGGGCGAGATCGGCGATCATCGCCATCGCGCGCGTACCCATCTCGTCCATCCGAACGTTCCCCGCCATGCTCGCCTCCCTCTGGTCTCGCCCGATCGATCGCGGCGCACGATGCGGGAGACGGGCCGGCTTGTCGACCGTCGCATGCCCGCCCCGCGCGGACCGGGTTCCGCATTCCGTTGCATCGCGCGGCCGGAACGCTTAATTCACCGGCTCCCATGCTGAGGAAACGAGGCCGCCCCGTGACCCGCGCCTACCCGCCCGTCGAGCAGAACCCGAACTTCCCCGACCTCGAGCAGAAGGTCGCCGCGCGCTGGACGAGCGAGCGGACGTTCGAGCGCTCGATCGCGCAGCGCAAGGAGGCGGGCGCGCCGGAGTTCGTGTTCTACGACGGCCCGCCCTTCGCCAACGGCCTGCCGCATTACGGGCACCTCGTCACCGGTTTCGTGAAGGACCTGGTGCCGCGCTTCCAGACCATGAAGGGCAAGGCGGTGGACCGCCGCTTCGGCTGGGATTGCCACGGCCTTCCGGCCGAGCTGCATTCCGAGAAGGAGCTCAACCTCTCGGGCCGCCAGTCGATCGTCGAGTACGGCATCGAGCACTTCAACGCGCATTGCCGCCGCTCGGTGCTGCAGTTCACCGACGACTGGGAGTACTATGTCGGGCGGCAGGGCCGCTGGGTCGATTTCCGCAACGACTACAAGACCATGGACCGCTCCTTCATGGAGAGCGTGCTGTGGGCCTTCAAGACCCTGTGGGACAAGGGCCTGATCTACGAGGGCTACCGCGTCGTGCCCTATTCCTGGGCCGTGCAGACGCCGCTGTCGAACTTCGAGACGCGCCTCGACAACTCGTATCGCATGCGCCAGGACCCGGCGCTGACGGTGGGCTTCACGCTCGACAAGGCGCCCGGCGAGGACATCGCGCCCAAGCTCTACGCCTGGACGACGACGCCCTGGACGCTGCCCTCGAACCTCGCGCTCGCGGTCAATTCCGAGGCCGACTACGCCGTGCTCGCCAAGGGTGCTGAGCGCGCCATCGTGGCGCAGGCGCGGGTCGAGGCGTACAAGAAGGAGCTGGAGGGCTACGAGCAGGTCGGCACGCTGAAGGGCTTGGACCTCGTCGGGCGCCGCTACACGCCGCTGTTCCCGTTCTTCGAGGATGCGCCGAACGCCTTCCAGGTGATCGCGGGCGACTTCGTCGAGCTCGACGGCGGCACGGGCGTGGTGCACCTCGCTCCGGCCTTCGGCGAGGACGACATGCGGGTGGCGACCGCCGCCGGCATCCCGGTGATCGACCCGGTCGATCTCGCCGGCAACTTCACCGACCAGGTGCCGCCCTACCAGGGCCTGAACGTCTTCGAGGCCAACAAGGACATCATCCGCGACCTGAAGGACGCGGGCCGCGTGCTGCGCCACGAGAGCTACGACCACTCCTACCCGCATTGCTGGCGCACGGACCAGCCCCTGATCTACAAGGCCGTCCAGTCCTGGTACGTGAAGGTCACCGCCTTCCGCGACCGGATGGTGGAACTGAACAAGGACATCCGCTGGGTGCCCGACCACGTGCGCGACGGGCTCTTCGGCAAGTGGCTCGAGAACGCGCACGACTGGAACATCTCGCGCAACCGCTTCTGGGGCTCGCCGCTTCCCGTGTGGAAGTCGGACGACCCGCGCTACCCGCGCGTGGACGTCTACGGCTCGATCGAGGAGCTGGAGCGGGACTTCGGGGTGAAGCTCGAGGACCTGCACCGCCCGGCCATCGACCAGCTGACCCGCCCCAACCCTGACGACCCGACCGGCAAGTCGACCATGCGCCGCATCGAGGACGTGTTCGACTGCTGGTTCGAGTCGGGCTCGATGCCGTTCGCCCAGGTGCACTACCCGTTCGAGAACAAGGAGTGGTTCGAGAGCCACTTCCCCGGCGACTTCATCGTCGAGTACGTGGCGCAGACGCGCGGCTGGTTCTACACGCTGATGGTGCTCTCGACTGCGCTGTTCGACAAGGCGCCGTTCAAGAGCTGCATCTGCCACGGCGTCGTGCTCGACGAGAACAAGCAGAAGCTCTCCAAGCGCCTGAAGAACTATCCCGACCCCGTCGACGTGTTCAACACGCACGGGGCGGACGCGCTGCGCTGGTACATGGTCTCCTCGCCGCTCCTGGCGGGCGGCGATCTCGCCATGCCCAAGGACGGGCGCGCCATCGCCGAGACCGTGCGGCAGGTGATGCTGCCGCTCTGGAACGCGTTCTACTTCTTCACGCTCTACGCCAGCACGGACGGCTACCGCGCGACCCACCGCACCGACGCGGCGGGCGAGCTCGACCGCTACATCCTGGCAAAGACCGGCGACTTCGTGCGCGCCGTCGAGGGCGCCATGGCGGACCTCGACATCCCCCGGGCCACGGCGGCCTACCTGCCCTTCATCGACACGCTGAACAACTGGTACATCCGCCGCTCGCGCGACCGGTTCTGGGGGTCCGAGATCACCCAGGACAAGCGCGACGCCTACGACACGCTCTACACGGTGCTCGTCACCGCGACGCGGACGCTGGCGCCCTTCCTGCCGTTCCTCACCGAGCACATGCACGCCGTGCTCTGCGACGACGCCAGCGTCCATCTCGCCGACTGGCCGGACGCGGACGCGCTGCCGGCGGACGCCGAGCTCGTGCGGCGCATGGACCTCGCGCGCGAGGTCTGTTCCGCGGCGCTGTCGATCCGCACCGACAAGGGGCTGCGCGTGCGCCAGCCGCTGCGGTCGCTCACGGTGGCCTACGCGGACTGCGCCACGCTCGAGCCGATGCGCGCGCTCATCGCCGACGAGGTCAACGTCAAGGAGATCGCGCTGGTCGACGACCCGGGCCGCTTCGGCAAGACCGTCGTCGCCGTCGATCCGAAGGTCGGCAAGCGGCTGGGCAAGGCGCTCGGCGCCGTGCGCAAGGCGGGCCTGGAGGGGCGGTGGACGCCGGGCGAGGCGGGTCGCGTCGTCGTCGAGGGCGCGGTCGTCGACCCGGGCGAGTTCGAGTTCCGATTCGAGGCCGCGGGCGGCGTCGACGCCATGCCCTTCGCGTCGGGGACCGGTGTCGTCGTGCTCGACACGGCGCTCGACGCCGCGCTCGAGCGCGAGGGCGTCGCCCGCGACCTGATCCGCCTCGTCCAGACCGCGCGCAAGGACGCGGGGCTCGACGTCGCCGACCGGATCGTGCTCGAGCTGCGCGGGACGGCGGACGCCCGCGAGGACGTCTCCGCCTACGAGGAGATGCTCGCCGGGGAGACGCTGGCCGCGACGGTGCGCTGGACCGAGGGCACCCCCGCCGGCTACCTCGCGAAGGGGCCGCTCAAGGGCGGCGAGATCGAGATCGGGGTGGCCAAGGCGGGGTGAGCGTTACTCCCGCCCTCTCGGGGCGGGGAGGATCCGCGTGAGCGGATCAGGGGCGGGGTCCCGCGGCTCGACACGTCCGGTCTCGGCTGTCGCCGAAGCGCGCCTTACGGCGCCCCCCTCCGTCTCGTCGCCTTCGCCGCCGATCCACCTTCCCCGATGGGGGAGGTGCACACGGTCACAGCAGCCCCGCCCGCGCATCGATCTCCGCCAGCAGCCGCTCGACGCGCCAGCGCGCGCCGCCGAGGTCGGCAAGGGGCGCGCGGGTGACGGCGCGGGCGTCGATGCGCGCGCCGGTCGGCGTCGGCGAGACGCGCAGTGTCAGCTCGACGGGGAAGCGCAGGACGAAGGTCTCGGTGCGGGCCTCGATGCGCGCCACCGGGCCGCGCCCGCCGGGCGCCGCGGCCTCCACGACGTCGTAACCGAGCGCCTCCGCCGCCTCGCGGGCGAGGGCGTAGGCGGCGTCCTCGGGCAGGGCGACGTCGAGGCCGGCCAGCGCGGGTGCCGCGGCGCGCTGGCGCTCGCGCAGGCCCGCGGGCGTCGGAGCCGGACGCCAGCCCTCCCGCGCCTCGCTCGCGGCGCGCGAGGCCGAGAACGTCAGCGGCGGGGAGGCGCGCGTCGCCACGTCGAGCATCGGCGGGCCGGCGTAGCTGCGCACGCCGACCAGCGCCGGATAGGCGAGCGTGACGACCGCGAGCAGGAGCCCGCCCACCGCGCGCCCGAAGCCGCGATGCCCCTCCCGCCAGATGCGCACGAAGGCGAGCAGCGCGAGAAGCGCGGCGAGGGCCGCAACGACGCAGGCGGCGGCGAGCGCGGCGAGGCCGGGCTCGAGCTCCACGCGCCGCGCCCGCAGGACGAGGCCCGCGATCAGGAGGACCGCCAGCCCGAGCCAGCCGAGCCGCAGCGCCCAGGTCGCGGGCCGCGACATCGGGTCCTCGACGATGAGACGACGCATCTCAGCCCTCGATCAGCGCCCGGCGCGCGCCGATCTCGGCGGCGACGAAGTCGAGGAAGACGCGCACGCGCGCCGAGCGGCGCAGGTCCGGGTGGGTGAGCAGCCACAGGCCCGCCGAGAAGTCGGGCCGCGGGTCGGAGATGCGCCGCAGGGCGGGACGGGCATCGCCGATCAGGCAGGGGATCGCACCGATTCCCATTCCCGTCTCGATCGCCTCCGCGAGCCCCAGCACGGTGGAGATCTTCGCGGCGACGCGCTCGGGCGCGACGTGGTCGCGCACGAATTTCGCCACCTTGAGGCCGGACAGGTTGTCGCCGAGCGAGACCCAGTCGCGTGCGTAGAGCGATGCGATGTCCGGCGCCTGCGGATCGGGGAAGTCCTCGCGCCGCCCGTAGAAGGCCCAGTTGATCGTCGCGAGCCGCCGGCCGACGAGCGTCTCCGGGGGCGCGTCGGTGGCGCGCACGGCGACGTCGGCGTCGCGCTTGGACAGGTTGAGCGCCTGGTTGGCAAGGACGAGGTCGAGCCGGATCTCGGGATAGCGGAGCCGGAAGTCGGCGAAGATCGGCATCAGCAGGTGGACGAGGAGCGAATCGCTCGTCGTGACCCGCAGCTCGCCGGCGGGCGCGATCGATTGTCCTGCGATCTTGCGGGCGAAGCCGTTGATGTCCTCGTCCATCCGCTCGGCGATGGCGCACATCTCCTCGCCCGCCGTGGTGAGCACGTAGCCGGTGCGGTGGCGGTCGAACAGCTTGACGCCGAGCGCCGTCTCGAGCTGGCCGAGCCGCCGGAAGGCGGTGGAGTGGTTGACCCCGAGCGCCGCCGCGGCGCCGGTCAGCCCGCGCGCCTCCGCGATGGTCTTCACGAGGCGGAAGTCGTCCCAGGCGAGCTGGCTGGTGGTCATGATCTCTTGCGTCCGCGCAAAGTTTCGCTGTCGAGGATACAGCTAGCGTTGCGTCGAGGAAAGTCTACTTTTCGCGTCGACGGCGCCTGCCCGCGCGCGACCCCGCGCCGAGGCGCCCCCCGACAATGCAGGAGATCCCGGTCATGGCGAAGGTTCTCGTCCTCTACTACTCCACCTGGGGCCACATCGAGCAGATGGCGAACGCCGCCGCCGAGGGCGCGCGCGAGGCCGGCGCCGAGGTCGTGGTCAAGCGCGTGCCCGAGCTCGTCCCCGACGAGATCGCGAAGGGCGCGCACTACAAGCTCGACCAGGCGGCGCCGATCGCCGACCCGAACGAGCTCGCCGACTACGACGCGATCATCTTCGGCACGCCGACGCGCTACGGCAACATGGCCGCCCAGATGAAGAACTTCCTCGACCAGACCGGTGCGCTCTGGGCCCAGGGCAAGCTCGTCGGCAAGGTCGGCTCGGTGTTCACCTCCTCGGCGACGCAGCACGGCGGCCAGGAATCGACGATCCTGTCGTTCCACACGGTGCTCCTGCACCACGGCATGGTGATCGTCGGCCTGCCCTACGCCTTCGCCGGGCAGATGGGCGTGGAGGAGGTGAAGGGGGGCTCGCCGTATGGCGCCTCGACCATCGCCGCCGGCGACGGGTCGCGCCAGCCCTCCGCGATCGAGCTCGAGGGTGCGCGCTTCCAGGGCCGTCACGTGGCGCAGATCGCGGGCAAGCTCGCGGGCTGACGCATCCCGCTCATCGCTCCGCGGCGGCGCGCGCGAGGCGATCGCGGATCGCCTCGCCCAGCCCCTCCGCCGGGATCGGCGCGACGGCGATCGTCGCCGCGCCGCTGGCGTCGAGCCGGCGCAGCGCGGCGAACAGCCGCGCGGCCGCCTCGGCGAGGTCGCCCCGCGCGCTGAGGTTCAGCGTCGCGACCGCGCGCGCGCACCCCTCCGGCTCGCCCTCGCCGAACAGCAGCGCCGCCTCTCCGTCGCGGATCTCCGTCACGTCGAGGCGGACCCGCGCCCGCGGGGCATAGTGCGACGCGAGCATGCCCGGCGCACGCACGCCGCCCTCCGCCTGCGCGGCGTCGATCCGCGCTCCCAGGACCGCCTCGAGCGCGGCGCGCGGAATCCCGCCGGGCCGCAGCAAGCGCGGGGTCCCGTCCAGGCAGGCGACGATGGTCGATTCGACGCCGACCGGCGTCTCGCCGCCGTCGAGCACCGCCGCGATTCGCCCGTCGAGATCCTCCAGCACGTGATCCGCCGCCGTCGGGCTCACGCGGCCCGACCGGTTGGCCGAGGGCGCGACGATCGGGCGGCCGGCCGCCACGAGCAGCGCGTGCGCGACGGGATGCGCCGGCACCCGCAGCGCCACCGTGTCGAGGCCCGCCCGCGCCACGTCGCAGACGTCGCCCCCCGGTGCACGCGGCACGACCAGCGTCAGCGGCCCGGGCCAGAAGGCCTCGGCGAGGCGGCGTGCGGGAGCGTCGAGGACGCCCTGCCCTTCCACGGCCGCCACGTCCGGCAGATGCGCGATCAACGGGTTGAAGCGCGGGCGCTGCTTCGCCTCGTAGATGCGCACGACCGCCGCCGAATCGGTCGCGTCGGCCCCCAGCCCGTAGACCGTCTCCGTGGGGAAGGCCACGAGCGCGCCCGCCCGCAGCAGCGCGGCGGCGTCCGCTATCGCGGCTGGGTCGGCGGCGGGAAGGCGGCGGGTGGGCATGGTGGCGACTCGCATGGGCCGGCCCTCCGCCGGCATCCTGATCGGTCGGTCGCATAGCACGGAACGGCGCGATCGCCTGCGCGAAACGAGAATTCGCGGCACGGACGGGCTCCTCGGGCCGCCGAGTTCAGCCGTATTAATGGTTGGTTCAGCTTCCTTCTAAAAATATGCGACGTTGCCGACGACACGCCGACAGGGACGCACCATGCCACCAGCACAGCCGATCGGCTCCGACGCCTCGCTCAGCTCCATCGCCTCGCGGACGGCGGAGCTGCGGACCGTCGCCGTGGAGAAGACGCGCCGCATCCAGCAGATCACGGGCCAGATGAAGATCCTGGCACTCAACGCCATGATCGAGGCGCAGCGCGCGGGCGAGCAGGGGCGCGGCTTCTCGGTGGTGGCGCAGGAGGTGCGCACGGTCGGCGACATCGTCGCCTCCGTGTCCCGCGAGCTGGAGGACCACCTCGCCCAGCGCATCCAGGACCTCCAGTCCGAGGTCGAGGCGCTGGCGGAGAAGGCGCAGGGGCAACGCTACGTCGATCTGGCCCTCAACGCCATCGAGCTGATCGACCGGAACCTGTACGAGCGCACCTGCGACGTGCGCTGGTGGGCCACGGATTCCGCCGTCGTCGACGCCGCGGCCGACCCGTCCGAGGAGGCCTGCCGCCACGCCTCGAAGCGCCTCGGCGTGATCCTCGACGCCTACACGGTCTACCTCGACCTGTGGCTCTGCGACGCGGAAGGCACCGTCATCGCCAACGGCCGCCCGGACCGCTACCGGGTCCGCGGGTCCTCGGTGGCCCACGAGCCCTGGTTCCGTCGGGCCGCGAGCCTCACCTCGGGAGACGACTACGTCGCCGCCGACGTCGCGCGCCAGCATCGTCTGGGGGACGCGCAGGTCGCGACCTACTGCGCCAGCGTGCGCGAGGCAGGGGAGGCGCACGGGCGCCCGCTCGGGGTGCTCGCGATTCACTTCGACTGGGAGTCGCAGGCGCGCGCCATCGTGGAGGGCGTGCGCATCGCCCCGGAGGAGCGCGACGCGACGCGCGTCCTGCTCCTCGACGCCGAGCAGCGCGTCATCGCCGCCTCCGACGGGCGCGGCATCCTCTCCGAGCGGCTGTCCCTGCCGATCCGCGGGCTCCGCGCCGGCTTCGAGCACCAGGCGGACGGCAGCTTCGTCGCCTTCCACGCGACGCCCGGCTACGAGACCTATGCGGGGCTCGGCTGGTACGGCGCGATCGTGCGGCGGGGCTGACGCAGGGGCCATACCGCCAACGCCCTTCGCGAACCGCATCCTCTCGGCTAAGGATGCGTTTCGGGTCCCGATGTCCGGGACGGAGGCGGCGACGACGGCATGGAGAGCCTCGCATTCTCGAACGTGGCGCTCCTGTTCGGCGCGGTCTTCGTCGTGCTCGGCATCGCGACGAGCCTCGTCGCCTCGCGCTTCGGCGCGCCGCTGCTGTTCCTCTTCCTGTGCCTGGGCATGCTCGCCGGCCAGGACGGCCCCGGCGGCATCGTCTTCAACGACTACCGGATCGCCTACATCGTCGGCTCGCTGGCGCTCGCGGTGATCCTGTTCGACGGCGGCCTGCGCACACGCTTCTCGAGCTTTCGCGGCGTGCTCGCGCCGGCGCTGATGCTCTCGACGATCGGCGTCGTCCTCACCGCGGGGATCACGGGGGCCGTCGCGACGCTGATCCTCGATCTGCGTCTCGTCGAGGGCCTGCTGGTCGGCGCCATCGTCGCCTCCACGGACGCCGCCGCGGTGTTCTTCCTGATGCGCTCGAAGGGCGTGCAGCTGCGCCGGCGCGTCGCCAACGCGATCGAGATCGAGAGCGCGACGAACGATCCCGTCGCCGTCTTCCTCACCCTCGTCCTCGTCGAGCTGGTGCTCGCGCCGCAGGCGACCGGATGGGTCGAGGTCTCCCTCATCCTCGGGCAGCAGGCGCTGGTGGGCACGGCGATCGGCGTCACCGGCGGGCTCGCGCTCGCCGCGACCCTCAACCGGGTGACCCTGCCGCAGGGCCTGCACCCGCTCCTCGTCGTCGCCGCCGCGGTGCTGATCTTCGCGCTCGCGAGCGTCCTGCAGGGCTCGGGCTTCCTCGCCGCCTACCTCGCCGGGCTGATCCTCGGCAACCGGCCGGTGCGCGCCTTCCCCACGATCCTGTCCTTCCACGACGCCACGACCTGGCTCTCGCAGATCGTGATGTTCCTCGTGCTGGGGCTCCTCGTCACGCCCTCGACCCTCGTCGCCTACGCGCTGCCGGCGATGCTGCTGGCGGTCTTCCTGATCGTGGTCGGCCGCCCCGTGGCGGTGTGGCTGTGCCTCACGCCCTTCGGCTTCTCCCGGCGTGAGAAGACCTTCGTGTCGTGGGTGGGCCTGCGCGGCGCCGTCTCGATCTTCCTCGCCGCGATCCCGACGCTCGCGAGCCTCCCCAACGCGGAGACGTACTTCAACGTCGCCTTCTTCGTCGTGCTCGTGTCGCTCCTCGTCCAGGGCTGGACGGTGGCCTGGGCGGCGGGGCGGCTAGGGCTCAAGGTCCGGGAGGCGGGACCCGAGATCAAGCGCCTCGAGATCGACCTGCCGGGCCAGATCGAGCTCGAGCTCGTCGGCTATCCCGTGGCGCCCTCGAGCCCCGTCCTCGCCGGCGCCGTGTTCCCCTCGTGGATGCGCACGGTGATGATCGTGCGCGGCGGCGAGGTGCTGACCCCCGAGGCGGCGGGCGATCTCGCGGTCGGGGACTACGTCTACGTCCTCGCCCCTCCCGCCCGCGTGGCGCGGCTCGACCGGCTCTTCGCGACCCTCGACGGCGCCTCGGCCTTCGGGGTGGGCACCTTCTCCTTCGGCGGTGACGCGGCGATCGAGGACGTGTGCACGCTCTACGGCCTGCACGTGCCCGCCGACCTCAAGGGCCTCACCGTCGCGGAGGGCTTCGCCGAGCGCTTCGAGGATCGCGTCGACATCGGCGATCGCATCGCGATCGAGCCCGCCTTCCTCCTCGCCACCGCCATCCGTGACGACCAGGTCGCGAAGGCCGTGGTCGAGTTCGAGGAGGACGGGCGCGTGGGTGCGGGCGGACTCGTCGGGCGCATCGGTGGCAAGGTTCGCGGGTTCCTCGTCGAGCGCCGGGCCGCGCGGAACGCCGAGGGAGGGTCGGAGGCTCCCACGGGCTGAGCGGGCGCGGCCGCGGGAGCACGCGGAAACACGCATTGACCTTCCCATGATGGGAGGGTCTAACGATCACGGGACACCAGAAGAAGGGGTCGTGTTCCCCCTGCCCCGGAGATCCCGATGACCATCGCCCAGAAGACGCCGACCGACGCCGCCGCCCTCGCCCGCCTCGACATCGACGTGGGCGGCATGACGTGCGCATCCTGCGTCCGTCACGTCGAGAACGCGGTGGGCGCCGTCCCCGGCGTCGCCGACGTCGCCGTCAATCTCGGCGCCGAGCGCGTGAGCCTCGGCTACGACCCCGCCCGTACCGATGCCGGCGCCATCGCAGGCGCCATCGAGAAGGCCGGCTACGAGGCGCACCCGCGCACGATCGCCCTCGCCGTCGAGGGCATGACTTGCGCGTCCTGCGTCTCGCGCGTCGAGAAGGCGCTCGCCGCCGTCCCCGGCGTGCTCGAGGCCCGCGTCAACCTCGCGAGCGAGCGCGCGACGATCGTGGGCTTCGGCCGCGAGCTGGAAGACGCGGCACGACGCGCGATCGTCCAGGCCGGCTACGGGGCGAAACCCGTCGCCGACGAGGAAGAGGACCGCCGGGAGGCGCGCATCGCGGCGCAGGAGCGCCACGAGCGCACCCAGGTCGTCGTCGGCCTCGCGCTCACCGCGCCGCTGGCGCTGCCTATGCTCGCGATGCCATTCGGCGTGCACGCGATGCCGCCGCCGTGGATGCAGCTGCTGCTCGCGACGCCGGTGCAGTTCTGGCTCGGCTCGCGGTTCTATCGCGCCGGATTCAAGGCCTTGCGCGCGGGCACAGGCAACATGGAGCTCCTCGTGGCCATCGGCACGAGCGCGGCCTACTTCCTGTCGCTCTACCTGCTCCTCACGGCGTCGGGCCACCACGCGCCGGAGCTCTACTTCGAGGCCTCCGCCGTCATCATCACGCTGGTGCTGCTGGGCAAGCACCTCGAGGCGCGCGCCAAGCGGCGGACTGCGGACGCCGTGCGGGCGCTGATGGCGCTGCGCCCCGACGTGGCCCGGCTGCGCCGCGCGGACGGATCCGAGGTCGAGGTGCCGGTGTCCGAGGTGGCGCTCGGCGACGCGATCGTCGTGCGTCCCGGCGAGCGCGTGCCCGTCGACGCGACGATCCGCGAGGGCGCCTCCGAGATGGACGAGAGCATGGTCACCGGCGAGAGCCTGCCGGTGACCCGCGAGCACGGCCAGCGCATCATCGGCGGCTCGGTCAACGGCTCGGGCGTCCTCGTCGCGGAGGCGGTGGCGGTGGGCGGCGACACGACGCTCGCGCGCATCGTTCGCCTCGTGGAGAACGCGCAATCCTCCAAGGCGCCGATCCAGAAGCTGGTCGACCGCGTGGCGGCGATCTTCGTTCCGGTCGTCGTCGCCATCGCGATCGCGACGTTCGCCGCCTGGTGGCTGACGACCGGGGATCTCGAGACGTCGATCGTCACCGCGGTCGCCGTGCTCGTGATCGCCTGCCCCTGCGCGCTCGGGCTCGCCACGCCGACCGCGATCATGGCCGGCACCGGCGCGGCCGCGCGTGGCGGCGTGCTGATCAAGGACGCCGAGAGCCTCGAGCGGGCGAAGGCGATCCGCGCGGTCGCCTTCGACAAGACGGGAACGCTCACCGAGGGCCGGCCACGGCTCGCGACGTTCACCGCGTTCGAGGGCGCGCGGGAGGCCGCGCTCGCCGTCGCCGCGGGCCTCCAGGCGGGCAGCGAGCACCCGCTCGCCCGCGCCGTGGTCGAGGCGGCCGCGGCGGAGGGCGTCGCGCCCGCC
>NZ_JBQTCJ010000059.1:0-30491 GCF_052380005.1 Salinarimonas sp. NSM | reverse complement strand
ACGCCGGCCGGGGCCGCGGGGCCGCTCTGCGCGAGGGCCTGCGCTGCGGCCCGCGCCGCCGCGGCGCGCTCGGCCTCGACCGCCGGATCGATGTCGTTCGCGGGCCGCCCGCCGCGCATCTCCGGCGGCAGGCCGGGGCCGAGCTGCGAGGGCTTGGCGTTCTCCACGCCCATGATGCGCACGCCGCGTTCGCCCAGCTTCTCGACGAGCTCGGCGAGCCCCTCGCGATTCACCGCGAGGTCCTTCAGGTCGAGCACGATCGGGCGCCCCAGGAAGAACCCCGCCGACTTCTCGGCGAGCGCGTCGAGTCGGGCCAGCCAATCGTCGAACGGCAGCTCCGGCGCGAGCACGAGCGCAACGAAGGATCGGCCGCGAAAGCGGATGGCGGCCGGTGCCGGCGAAGGAGAGGCTTCGGGCTCGGCGGTCTCGGGGGCGCGCTTGGCTGAGAGTGCGTTCATGGCTCGGGCGGGCTGGAGGAATCCTGACGCGCTCGATTTGGGCGGCTTAGGGTTAACGGTGAGTTAATCCGGCGGAGGGGCGGGCAAGTTTTGCCGGGGGTCGCTGGGTGGCGTACGACCGGAGTCGGGCGCGCGAGACGCTATGCAATCTCTAGGTTCTTGACGGTTCGAAACAGGGCCGGAATGGCGGCGTGTGCCTGCGCGGCCCCTATCTCGGAATGCGGACGATCGAACGACCCCTCACTCCCGCCGCGCCGCGAACAATCCGTCATACGCCCCCAGCGCCAGCACCCCGCCCTCGCGGATCGCGCCGCCGAAGCCCGGGCCGTCGACCACCCTCCAGGCGTCCCGCTCGCCGTCGGTCAGGCGCCAGGTGAAGGGGCGGTCGGAGAGGTTGAAGGCGCACAGCAGGCGCGCCCCGTTCGCGGCGCGCTCGTAGACGACGAGGGGCTCGGGCGCGTCCTCGACGAGGCGCTGGGTGCCGCCGCGCAGGGCGGGCTGGTCGCGGCGCCAGGCGAGGATGCGGCGGTAGGCGTTGAGCACGCTGTCGGGATCGGCCTCCTGGCGGTCGACGGCGAGCGCCCGATGGTCCTCGCTGAACGGCAGCCAGGGCGTCTCCTCGCCGAAGCCGCCGTAGCGGGCATGCGCCTCCCAGGGCATGGGCGTGCGGCAACCGTCGCGGCCCGCGAAATCCGGGTAGAGCTGCAGGCCCCAGGGATCGCGCAGGTCGTCCCAGCCGATCTCGGCCTGCGTGAGCCCGAGCTCCTCGCCCTGGAAGACGAGCGCGCCGCCCTTCTGGGTCGCCATGATGGCGCACATCAGCTTGGCGAAGGCTCGCCCGAAGCCCTGGCGCGTGGGCCGCACGCCCCAATTGCTCATCAGCCGCGTCGAATCCTGGTTGCCGGCGACCGTCAGGATGGTCGCCTCCGGCCGCGCGGCGGTCTCGCGGATCTGCCGCCGCAGGACGCCGACGTCGAGGTCGGAGTTGATCAGGTCGAAATGGTAGGCCGCGTGCAGGCGCCCCGGCGCCGTCGCCTCGGTGCAGAAGGGGATCGAATCGACGTCCGAGGCCTCGCCGAGCAGGAAGCGGTCCGCGCCGTAGCGGTCGGCGAGCGCGCGCATGCGCTCGAACAGGCCCATCGAGTCCGGAAGGCCGCGGTCGAACGGGTGCTCCTGCCGGCTGAAGGGATTGTTCGGCCCGCCGCCGACGAGGATCGAGGGTCCGCTGGAGGCGATCGGCGGATTGTCGCGCAGGTCCGGGTCGCTGAGCAGGCACTGCACGGCGTCGAGACGAATGCCGTCGATGCCGCGGTCGAGCCAGAACGCCATCTCGCCGAGGATCGCGTCGACCACCTCTGGAGTGCGCAGGTTCAGGTTCGGCTGGCACTCGAGGAAGGCGTGGTAGCGGTACTGGCTGCGCCGCGGCTCCCACTCCCAGGCGCTGCCGCCGAAGGAGGAGAGCCAGTTCGTCGGCGGGCCGCCGTCCCGGCGCGCGTCCGCCCAGACGTACCAGTCCGCCTTCGGGTTGTCGCGCGACGAGCGGCTCTCGCGGAACCAGGGGTGCTCCTTGGAGGTGTGGCAGGGCGTGAAGTCGACGATCGTGCGCAGCCCCCGCTCGCGGGCGGAAAGAACGAGCCGATCGAGATCGGCGATCTCGCCGTAGGTCGGGTCGACGGAGCGAAAGTCGCAGATGTCGTAGCCGAAATCCTGCATCGGCGACTTGTAGAAGGGCGACAGCCACAGCGCGTCGACGCCGAGCGCCGCGACGTAGTCGAGCTTCTCGATCACACCGTTCAGGTCGCCGATCCCGTCGCCGTTCGTGTCGCGGAAGCTGCGCAGGTAGAGCTGGTAGATCACCGCGCTCGCCCACCAGGGAGTGGCGGGGGGGTCGCCGCCCGCAGCGCGTCTGGATTTCGTGCTGGTCTCGCTCATCGCTCTCTTTCGTCCGGCTCCTGCGTGCGGCAGGCAAACGGCGCGACGAGCGCTTCGGTTTCGAGCCGGCCGGCGGCGCGAACGCTCAGCCGAGACGGGTGAGCGCCCAGCCGGCGGCAGCGATGTGGGCGAGCGTGATCGCCACCGAGAGCCCGTGCAGGCGCGCGAAGCGGCTCCTCGCCCCCGAATCGGTCGCCGCGTTGATGGCGGGCATCAGGATCTGGCGCGTCGGGACGGTGGTCGCCGAAACCGCCGCCATCAGGCCCGCCGCGAGCGGGTCGATCGACCACAGCAGCAGTGCCGCCAGCGCCGCCGTGCCGATCACGAACAGATAGAAGTGCGGGAACGCCTTTCGGATCGTCGGCCCGGCGGTCTCCGGCGGCAGCGCCGTGAACAGGAAGGCGGCGAAGCCGAAGGAGTACAGCACCATGCCCCCGAACAGGAGGGCGAGGACGAGGAGTGCGAGCGTGGCGAGCATGGCGGGATCCGTCTGGGGAGGCCCCGGTGAGATGGCGCGCGGCGCCCGCGCGTCGATGCGGCGGGACGTCTCTCCGGGAAGCGGCGGGCCGGCTAGCCCGCCCCCGCCTCCTCCGTCGCCCGCAGGACGAGCTCCGCGGCCGCCTCCGGCGCGTCCCAGACGGGGAAGTGGCCGCAATCCTCGAACCAGTGCAGCTGCGCGGACGGGAACGCGGCGCAGGCGCGCTCGGCCTGCGCGGGGCGGCAGAGCCGGTCCTTGCGGCCCCAGCCGATCGCGACCGGGCCGCTCGGCGCCGCGGCGGGCCCCTCCTGCGCCGGACCTTCGGCGAGATCGCGGATCAGCGCGGCCACGGTGGGCGTGCGCGCGAGGCCCTCGATCTCGCGCGCGGCGAGGTCCGCGGGCACGCGGGCGGGATGGGCCGAGAGCTGGGCGAGGAGGAGGCTGCGGGTCGCGGCGTTGCGCGCGAGCGGCCCACGCAGGGGGCCGAGGCCGCGCAGCGCGCCGAGCGAGGCCGTGAGCGTCGCGCGGAACCAGGTGCGCTCGCGGCCGCGCCAGAACCCGCCGGGATCGAGCGCCACGACCGGCCCGCCGAGGCCCCGTCGCGCCATCTCGAGCACCAGCCGCGCCCCGAGCGAGGCGCCGACGAGCCCGGCACGGTCGAGCCCCTCGGCACGCAGGAACGCCTCGAGGCTGCGCGCCAGGCCATCGAAGCCGCCGCTGTCGGGCGCGCCCGGCGTCTCGCCGTGGGCGGGCAGGTCGAGCGCGATCACCGTGCGCCGCGCCCTCAGGGCCGGCAGGATCGGGTCCCAGGAGCGGCGGGTGCCGCCCAGGCCATGAACCAGGACGATGGCGGGCCCCTCGCCGCCGCGGTCGTATCGAAACATGCGTCGCGCTCCCTCGGGTCTCGCCCCGCTCGTCAAGGCCCGAACGGCGACGGACGTTCCGGCGGGCGCGCCGCTCGCCCCCGGCCGGGGAGGGTCGCCGCCGGCGCCCGCCCGTGCCATAAGGCCGCCGAACCACCTCCCGGGCCGGCCGAGCACATGATCCGCATCGAGACCATCACCAAGCAGGCGAGCCATCGCATCCTGTTCATCGAGGCGTCCGCCACGATCCAGCGGGGCGAGAAGGTCGGCCTCGTCGGCCCCAACGGGGCGGGCAAGACCACGCTGTTCCGGTTGATCACCCGCGAGGAGCAGCCCGACGACGGCCAGGTTTCCGTCGATCGGGGCGTGTCGATCGGCTATTTCAGCCAGGACGTCGGCGAGATGGCGGGCCGCAGCGCGGTCGCCGAGGTGATGGACGGCGCCGGGCCGGTGAGCGCGGTCGCCGCCGAGCTGCGCGCGCTCGAGGCCGCCATGGTCGATCCGGACCGGGCCGACGACCTCGAGGCTGTGATCGAGCGCTACGGCGAGGTGCAGGCGCGCTTCGAGGAGCTCGACGGCTACGCGCTCGACGGCCGCGCGCGGGAGGTGCTGGCGGGGCTCGGCTTTTCCGAGGAGATGATGGACGGTGACGTCGGCAAGCTGTCGGGCGGCTGGAAGATGCGCGTGGCGCTCGCCCGCATCCTGCTGATGCGCCCGGACGTGATGCTGCTCGACGAGCCGAGCAACCACCTCGATCTCGAGAGCCTGATCTGGCTAGAGGCCTTCCTGAAGGGCTATCCCGGCGCGCTCCTGATGACCTCGCACGACCGCGCCTTCATGAACCGCGTGGTCGGCAAGATCATCGAGATCGACGGCGGCACGCTCACCAGCTACTCGGGCGACTACGAGTTCTACGAGGCGCAGCGCGCGCTCGCCGAGAAGCAGCAGCAGGCGCAGTTCGAGCGCCAGCAGGCGATGCTCGCCAAGGAGATCGCCTTCATCGAGCGCTTCAAGGCGCGGGCCTCCCACGCCGCCCAGGTGCAGAGCCGGGTGAAGAAGCTCGACAAGATCGACCGCGTGGAGCCGCCCAGGCGCCGCCAGTCGGTGAGCTTCGACTTCCCGCCCGCACCCCGCTCCGGCGACGAGGTGATCAGCCTGAAGGGCGTGCACAAGGCCTGGGGCTCCCGGCGGATCTACGAGGGCCTCGACCTCGTCGTGCGCCGCAGGGAGCGCTGGTGCGTCATGGGCGTCAACGGCGCCGGCAAGTCGACGCTGCTCAAGCTCGCCGCCGGCGCCGCCGAGCCCGACGACGGATCGGTCACGATCGGTGCGGGCGTCAAGATGGGCTACTTCGCCCAGCACACGATGGAGGTGCTCGACGGCGAGCGCACGGTGTTCCAGTCGCTGGAGGACGCCTTCCCGCAGGCCGGCCAGGGCTCGCTGCGCGCGCTCGCCGGCTGCTTCGGCTTCTCCGGCGACGACGCCGAGAAGAGGTGCCGGGTGCTCTCGGGCGGCGAGAAGGCGCGCCTCGTCATGGCGTTGATGCTCTACGACCCGCCCAACCTCCTCGTCCTCGACGAGCCGACCAACCACCTCGACATGGCCACCAAGGAGATGCTCGTCGCCGCGCTCGAACGCTACGAGGGCACCATGCTCTTCGTCTCGCACGACCGCCACTTCCTGGGCGCGCTGTCGAACCGGGTGCTGGAGGTGACGCCGGACGGGGTGCACCAGTATGCCGGCGGGTATGTCGAGTACGTGGCGCGGACGGGGCAGGAGGCGCCGGGGCTGCGGGGGTGAGGGGGGCGAGGGGCGGGACGATACTTGACGCCCGGCTCACGAGCTAGCTATCTAGCTAGCCATCGGCCGATGAAAGCGAGCCGCGCGAGGAGTGACGGCGATGTGGACGCTCCAGGACGCGAAGAACAGGTTCAGCCGGGTCGTGGACGACGCGATGTCGGGGACGCCGCAGCGGGTCACCAGGCGGGGCAAGCCGGCTGTCGTCGTCGTGGAGGCCAGGCAATACGACCTGCTCGTGGAGCAGGCGCGCGCCGGGCGCGGCTCCTTCGCCGAGCATCTGCTCGCATTCCCCGGCGATCTTCCCCTCGACCGCGCCGACCTGCGGCCGCGCGAGGTGGATCTCTGATGTACCTCGTCGACACGAACGTCATATCCGCGGCGCGCCGCCCCGACGGGGATCGGTCGGTTGCTCGATGGTTCGAGCGGCACGACGAGCGCACGCTGTTCCTGAGCGTCCTCACCCTCGGAGAGATCGAGCGCGGCATCGAGGCGGTGCGGGATCGCGATCCGGATTTCGCGGCGACGCTGCGGGCGTGGGTCGACACGACGGCCGCGCTGTTCGCCGACCGCGTCCTGCCGGTCTGCCCGGACGTGGCGCGGATCTGGGGTCGCTTGAGCGCGCAACTCGGGAACAACGGCGTCGACGTGATGATCGCCGCGACGGCGCTCCATCACGGAGCCGTCGTCGTCACGCGGAACGTCGCGCATTTCGAGGGGACCGGCGTCGGGGTCGAGAACCCGTTCGACTAGGTCACGCGCGATCGCGCCAGCGCGCCTCCTTTCAGCTGCCTCAGCAACCCCGCACGATATCGCTCCCGGCTCTGCTATCGACTTGCCACATCCGTTGCTGGCCTGCACAAGTGTGAGATGTCGATGCCGAGGACCGAGGCATGGGATTCCTTCACCTGCTGGCCAAGCTGCTCTTCAGGAAACGCCGGCCCGAGCGAGGCCGGCGCGACACGCGCGAGGTCGTGCCCCAGCATGGGCCGACCCGCATCCTGCGGGGGCGCTGTTGGGTTATCGATGGGGACACGATCGTCATCGACGGGGTGCACATCCGGCTCGCCGGCATAGACGCGCCCGAGCTCGACCACCCCTGGGGCAACCAGTCGAAATGGGCCATGGTCAAGATGTGCCGGGGCAAGATGATCACCGCGCACATCCAGCCCGAGATCTCCTACGATCGCGTCGTTGCGGAATGCTACCTGCCCGACGGCCGCGACCTGTCGGCCGAGCTCGTCCGCTGCGGCCTCGCGCTCGACTGGCCGAAATTCTCGGGCGGCAAGTATCGCCATCTCGAGCCGCCCGACGTGCGCCGCAAGCTCTGGCGCGCCGACGCGCGCATGCGCGGCCGGCTTCCTTCGCAGAAGCGTACCTAGACGCGGCCGATCTCGCGCTGATGTCTCGAGAAGATGGTGGGCGCGACAGGGATTGAACCTGTGACCCCTACGATGTCAACGTAGTGCTCTCCCGCTGAGCTACGCGCCCTCCAGACCGGCGACTTCGGGTGGGCGCCGCCGGTGAGGAGGGCGATATAGCGGAGGCTCGGAGGGGATGCAAGCGGCAAAATGCCGGCCTCCGCCGCCCCTCTTCTCGCCGCCCTCAGGCGGCGAGCAGCTTCTCCACCTCGTTGACGAGGTCCTTGAGGTGGAAGGGCTTGGAGAGGACCTTGGCGTCCTTCGGGGCCTGCGTGTCCGGGTTGAGCGCCACCGCGGCGAAGCCGGTGATGAACATCACCTTGATGTCCGGGTCGAGCTCGGTCGCGCGGCGCGCGAGCTCGATGCCGTCCATCTCGGGCATGACGATGTCCGTGAGGAGCAGCTCGAAGGGCTCCTCCCGCAGGCGATTGTAGGCGGACAGCCCGTTGTCGAAGCTCGCCACGTCGTAGCCCGCGTTCTGCAGGGCCTTGGCGAGGAAGCGGCGCATGTCGTCGTCGTCTTCCGCGAGAAGGATCTTCATCTGTCGTCCGGATCGGCTCTGGTGCGAATCGGCTATCGTTGTTCCATAAAGCCGACGGGCCGTAAACAGGCCATGAAGCCGGCCGCCCGCCGCGACGGCCCGCGCCGATCTGCGCCATGGACAGACGCGACGCGAGGCCCCATCTTCGTAGGCTCGCGCGGGGCGCGCGCCGCTTCGGCACCGCCGCCCGCATCAGCTCGGAGACCCGGCAGGCCGCATGCCCGTCGCACAGGACACGCATCTCGGCGCGGACCTCGCGCGCGACGCCGATCTCGACCCTGACTTCGCCCCCGCCTTCGTGGTGGACGCGCCGGGGCGGCAGAGCGCACCCTTCGTCTTCAACGCGCCGCACGCCGGCACGGTCTACCCGCCCGCCTTCCTCGCCGCGGCTCGCCTCTCGGGGCTGGCGCTGCGCCGCTCGGAGGACGCGCACGTCGATGCGCTGTTCGCCGGCGTGCCGGCGCTCGGCGCGCCGCTTCTGCGCGCGCGTTTCCCGCGCGCCTATCTCGACGTCAACCGGGAGCCCTACGAGCTCGACCCGCGCATGTTCGACGGGCGGCTGCCCGGTTACGCCAACACGCGCTCGATGCGTGTCGCCGGCGGGCTCGGCACCATCCCGCGCCTCGTCGCCGACGGCCACGAGATCTACGCCCGCAAGCTCGCGGTGGAGGAAGGGCTCGCCCGCGTGGAGGCGCTCTACAAGCCCTATCACCGCACCCTGCGCCGGCTCGTCGAGCGCACCGTCTCGCTCTTCGGCGCCGCCGTCCTGATCGACTGCCACTCGATGCCCTCCTCCTCGCTCGCCCGCGAGGAGATGGGCGTCGCCGACATCGTGCTCGGCGATCGATACGGGACGAGCTGCGCGGGGCCGATCACGGACCTCGTCGAGGAGGCGCTGCGCCGGCGCGGCTACGGGGTGGCGCGCAACAAGCCCTACGCCGGCGGCTTCATCACCGAGCACTACGGCGAGCCGGCCGGGCGACGCCACGCGCTGCAGATCGAGATCAACCGCGCGCTCTACATGGACGAGCGCACGCTGGCGCGCAGCCCCGCCTTCGCGACGATCGCCCGCGACCTGATCGACGCCATGGCCGAGGTCTTCCCCGCCATCGCCTCCTGCGTCGGCGCCGGGTCGATCGAGCCGGGGCTCGCCGCGGAATGAGCGGGGCGGGGGCTCCACTCCCGTCCGCCGGAGATCTCCCGGAGGAGCGGCCGCACCGCCCGGAGACCCAGGCGCAGCAGGCCTACCGCAGGCTCGAGGAGATGATCGTCACGCTCACGCTCGCGCCCGGCAGCCGCATCTCGGAAAACGCCATGGCCCAGCGTCTCGGGCTCGGCCGCACGCCGGTGCGCGAGGCGATGCAGCGGCTGGCCGTGGAAGGCACGCTGCGAATCCTGCCGCGGGCGGGCGCCATCGTCTCCGAGATCGACCTCGCCGACCAGTTCAAGCTCATCGAGGTGCGCCGCGGGCTCGAGCGGATCATGGCCGGGCGCGCCGCGCGCCTCGCCGATCGGCCGACGCGCGCCCGCTTCGCTGCGCTCGCCGCGCGCTTCGGCGAGGCGGAGTCCGGGGAGGACGAGGCCGCCTTCATCGCGGCCGACCGCGACTTCAACGCGCTGCTCGCCGCGAGCGCGCAGAACAAGTACGCGGCGTCCGCGATGGCGCCGATCCAGGCGCAGACGCGGCGCTTCTGGTTCCTCGCCTTCGAGCGCTTCGGCGACATCCCCCGCGTCTCGCGCCTGCATGCGGCGATCTGCCGGGCGATCGCCGCCGGGGACGAGGCGGCGGCGCAGGCGGCCTCCGACGCCCTCGTCGACTACGTCGAGGACTACACCCGGCGCACGCTCGACGCCCTGATGTGAGCCGTCCGCCGCATCCGCACGCGTCGGGGTGCCGCGGCATCTGACATGTCAGTTCCATAGCAACTGCATACGAGCTGAGCACGCCCGCGTCGCCTTTCGCGGCAGCCGTGCGCCCGGGCGCGAAGCCTGCGCGCTTGCCCAACGGCGGACGGCACTTGGCATCCTGCATGCAGGAGCATCCGGAGACGAGAGACGGCCTCCCGTAGAGGAAGGTCGCGAGGGGGAAGAGACGGCCGGGGACGGGGCTCGCGCGGATGCGGGCCTCGGGGCGGAGCGAAGCGAAACCGGAGGACCCCGAGATGAACAGACGCGACTTCCTCACCCGCGGCGCCGCCGGCGGCGCGATCGCGGTCGGCGCGAGCGTGGCCGCCCCCGCCGTCGTGCGGGCCCAGGAGAGCTTCACCTGGCGCATGACGAACGCCTACGGCCCGAACTCGCCCTTCTACACGACGGGCCCCGGCAGCCCGGACGCCTTCATCGAGAAGGTCGCGACGATGTCCGGCGGGCGCCTGACGATCCAGCACTTCGCCGCCGGCGAGCTGGTCCCGGCGCTCGAGGGCTTCGACGCGGTCGTCTCGGGCGTGGTCGAGGCCAACGCCGCCAACTCGTATTTCTGGGCGGGGCGCAGCTTCGCGGCGCAGTACTTCACCACCGTGCCCTTCGGCATGAGCTTCCTCGGCCACATGGCGTGGCTCTACCACGGCGGCGGCCTGGAGCTGTGGCAGGAGGTCTACGAGCCCTTCGGCCTCGTCGCCTTCCCGCTCAACAACACCGGCGTCCAGATGACCGGCTGGTTCCGCGAGCCGATCGAGACGGTGGAGGACCTCAACGGCCTGCGCATGCGCATCCCGGGCCTCGCGAGCCGCATCTACGGCGAGCTCGGCGTCGACGCGCGGCTCCTGCCGGGTGGCGAGATCTTCCCGGCGCTGGAGCGCGGGGTCATCGACGCGGCCGAGTTCGTCGGCCCCTACCAGGACCGGCGTCTCGGCCTGCAGAACGCGGCGAAGTTCTACCACACGACCGGCTGGCACGAGCCCGCGACCACCGGCGAGCTCGCCATCTCCCGCATCGCCTGGGACGCGTTGCCGGACGACATCAAGGCGATCGTGCGCGCCGCCGCGCAGGCGACCGTGCTCGAGAGCGTCACCTGGTCGGAGGCGGTGAACGGCGAGGCGCTGACCGACCTCGTCACCAACCACGGAGTCACCGCAGCCGTCCTGCCGCAGGCGGTCGTCGAGCGTCTGCGCGAGGTCACCGCGGACGTGCTGTCCACCGAATCGGCCAAGGACCCGCTCTCGCAGAAGGTCCACGAGGCCTACATGGCCTTCAAGGCCGACCACGACCGCTGGGCCGGCATCTCCGAAGGCCCGTGGCACGGCACGATCCTCGGCGGCTGATCCGTGATCGCGCTCGAACGCCTCGTCGAGGCGCTGGAGGGGGCGGTCGCGCTGTTCGGCCGCCTCGCCGCGCTCACCTGCATCGTGCTCGTGCTCGTCGTCGCGGGCAACGTGCTGGCGCGCTATTTCTTCAGCGCCGGCGCGATCTGGCTGCAGGAGCTCGAATGGCACCTGATCTCGCCGATCGCGCTGTTCGGCATGTCCTACGCGCTGCTGGCCGGCGAGCAGGTGCGTGTCGACGTGCTCTACGAGCGCTTCCCCGCGTGGATGAAGCGCGCGGTCGAGGTGCTCACCGGCCTTCTGCTGGCGCTGTTCGCCACGTGGATGGTCAAGCTCTCCATCCCCTTCGTGGCGCAGTCCTGGCGGCTCGGCGAGGGCTCTCCCAACCCGGGCGGGCTGCCCTTCCGCTTCGCGCTCAAGAGCCTCATCCCGCTCGGCTTCGCGCTGCTGGCGGCGCAGGGGCTCTGCCATGCGCTGCGCCACGCCGTCCTCACGCGCCCCCAAGGGCCGACCAAGCGCTGACGAAGGGCTGATTCATGTCGCCGAACGAGATGCTGGCGCTCACCATGGTGGGCGCCTTCTTCTGCCTGATCATGATCGGCATCCCCGTCGGCATCGCCATCGCGACGTCCGCGATCGTGTTCGGCTACGCCGGCTTCGGGCCGATGCTGTTCAACCTCGTCCCGTCGCGCATCTACGGCGTCGTGACGAACTACACGCTGATGGCGATCCCGCTCTTCGTGTTCATGGGGGTGATGCTCGAGAAGTCGCGTCTCGCCGAGGAACTGATCGACGTCATCGGCCACCTGTTCGGCCGGGTCGGCGGCGGGATGGGGGTGGCGATCGTCATCGTGGGCGTGCTGCTCGGCGCCGCGACGGGGATCGTCGGCGCGACGATCGTGACGCTCGGGCTCCTGACGCTGCCGGCGCTGATCCGGCGCGGCTATTCGACCCCGCTCGCCTGCGGCGTGATCTGCGCCTCGGGCACGCTCGGCCAGATCATCCCGCCCTCGCTCGTGCTGATCCTGCTCGCCGAGGTGCTCGGGCTCTCGGTCGGGACGCTGTTCGCGGCGGCGATGATTCCCGGCCTGATGCTGGCCGGCCTCTACGTGATCGCGCTCCTCGTCACGGCGCGGCTTCGGCCGGACCTCGCCCCGGCGATCCCGGCCGAAGAGCGTGCGGCGATGCCCGCGGGCACGCTCGCGAAGAAGACGCTCCTCGTCGTCGTGCCGCCGATAGGGCTCGTGGTCGCCGTGCTCGGCTCCATCGTCGGCGGCGTCGCGGCGCCGACGGAGGCGGCGTCGATGGGCGCGATCGGCGCGCTCGCCATGGTGCTCCTCGCCGGCAAGCTCTCCGGCCGCCTCCTGTGGGAGGTCGCGCGCACGACGCTGCTGATCTCGGCGATGGTGTTCTTCATCCTGATCTGTGCCCAGCTCTTCGCGCTCGCCTTCCGGGGGCTCGGCGGCGAGCACCTCGTGGAGCGCATGTTCGAATGGGTGCCCGGCGGCGTGACGGGGAGCCTGATCTTCCTGCTCGTGCTGGTCTTCCTGCTCGGCTTCTTCCTGGAGTGGATCGAGATCACCTACGTCGCCCTGCCGCTGTTCCTGCCTTTCTTCCTGGGACAGGGCGTCGACATGGTCTGGCTCGGCATCCTGATCTGCATGAACCTGCAGACGTCGTTCCTCACCCCGCCCTTCGGCTGGGCGCTGTTCTTCCTCAAGGGCGTGGCGCCGCCGGGGGTCACGACGGGCGCGATCTACCGCGGCGTCGTGCCCTTCATCGCGCTCCAGCTCGCCGCGCTCGCGATCCTGTTCGCCGCACCCGGCCTCGCCACCTGGCTCCCCGACGCGATCGGCTGGTGAGGCGGAAGGCGGACGTCGCCTCACTCCCCCGGCGTCGCGTGCTGCGGCTCCCAGAAGTGCTCGCGGGCGCCGGTGAGGAGGAAGGCGAGCTCGTCGATGTTGGCGACCACCCGGTCCGCCCCGGCCCGTGCCACGGAGCGGCGTGGCAGCCGCTCGGCGGCGTGCACGAGCGCCTTGCGCGCATGCCCGAGCGTCAGCAGCAGCTCGGCCTGCTCGGCCTCGTCGAAGACCCTCCTGCGCACCACCATCGTTCCGCCCTCGCCGCATGAGTTCCGCTTTCGTTCTGATTGCCGTGACTCCGCGCCGGACGCAAGAGGAACCTGTTCCTCTACGGCGTCGCAGCGCGATGTCGCGCGTGGTCGCCGCGGGGTGTGCGCCTCCGGCCGGACCGGTATAGGCTCGTGGGACGACGCGCTGGGAGACCCCCGATGACCGAGACGCCCGACACGCCCGCGCCCGACGCGCAGACGACCCCCATCCCCGTCGCCGTCGTGTCGGACCCGATCTGCCCGTGGTGCTGGCTCGGCGCCGCGCGGCTGCGGCGCGGTGCGGCGGAGGCCCGAATCCCGATCACGTTGTCGTGGCGACCGTTCCAGCTCAATCCCGACATGCCGCGCGAGGGCATGGACCGCGCCGCCTATCGCGCGGCGAAGATGGGAGCCGCACGCTCAGACGCGCTCGACGCCGAGATGACCCGGCTCGGCGCGGAGGAAGGGCTCGACTACCGCTTCGCCGCCCAGACGCGGACGCCGAGCACCCGGCGTGCCCACGCGCTGATCGCCTTCGCCGCGGCGCAGGGGCGCGACGACGCTCTCGCCGAGGCGCTGTTTCGTGCCTACTTCACGCGGGGTGCCGATCTGGCCGACGACGCCGTCCTCCTCGCCTGCGCAACCGAGGCCGGGCTCGCGGCCGACCAGGCCCGCACAGCGCTCGACGACACCGCGCTCGCCGATCTCGTCGCGCGCGAGGAGGCCCGCGCGCGGGCGCTCGGCGTGAGCGGCGTGCCGTTCTTCGTCGTCGCGGACCGCTGGGCGATCTCGGGCGCGCAGCCCGCGGAGCTGTGGCGCGAGGCGCTCGCCGAGATCGCCGCGAAGCGGGCCGCGGGGGGCGCGGGCGAGGGAGAGGCCGGCACGGCGGGCTGACGGGCGATACCCGCCTGCTCAGCGTCCCGCGAGCGTCTTGCCAACACACCCGGCGCCTGCGATGACCGGCGTCGTCGATCACCGGAGCGAGCCCCATGCAGCGCCTCCTCGGCGGGTCCCCCGCCGCCGTCCTCGTCAAGCTCGTCTTCCTGTCGCTCCTCGTGGGCGCGTTCATGGCGCTGCTGGGCATCACGCCGCAGGGGTTGTTCGACGGGGCGTTCGAGCTCGTGCGCGACCTCTGGGAGACCGGGTTCGAGGCCTTCGGGACGCTGGGGCGCTGGCTGATCTACGGAGCGATGGTGGTCGTGCCCGTCTTCATCGTCATGCGCATCATCGCCGCGCTGCGCTGACGTGAGCGCGCCCGCCGAGACGGCGCCCGGGTCGAGCGTCCCGCCGGAGGTTTCCCACCGGCGCATGTTCCTCATCGCGCTGCCGATGATGCTCTCGCACATCACGGTGCCGCTGCTCGGCTTCGTCGACACGACCGTGATCGGGCGGCTCGGCGACGCCGCGCTGCTCGGCGCCGTCGCCGTCGGCGCGGTGATCTTCGACTACATCTTCTGGAGCTTCGGCGCGCTGCGCATGGGGACGGCGGGCATGACGGCGCAGGCCGTTGGGCGCCGGGACGATCGCGGCGTGGCCGAGACGCTGGCGCGCGCCCTCGCCGTCGGCGGCGTCGTCGGCCTCGCGATCGTCCTGCTGCAGATCCCCATCGGCTGGGCCGCCTTCGCGGCGATCGGCGCCTCGGATGCGGTGAACGCCGCGCTGGCCGAGTACTTCGCCATCCGCATCTGGGCTGCGCCCGTCACGCTGATGAACTACGCGGTGCTCGGGTCCCTCACCGGCCGCGGGCGCACGGATCTCGCCTTCGTGACACAGGTGGCGACGA
This sequence comes from Salinarimonas sp. NSM, assembly GCF_052380005.1. NCBI lineage: Bacteria > Pseudomonadati > Pseudomonadota > Alphaproteobacteria > Hyphomicrobiales > Salinarimonadaceae > Salinarimonas > Salinarimonas sp. NSM. Next base: position 15,848 of record NZ_JBQTCJ010000059.1, on the reverse strand, counting down.
ACGTCGTCAACATCGCCCTGACCGTCCTGTTCGTCGTCGGGCTGGAGATGGGCGTCGCAGGCGCCGCGCTCGGGACGGTGATCGCGGAGACCGCGGGCCTCGCCCTCGGCTTCGTCGTCGTCCTGCGGCTCGGCGACAACCCCTTCGCGGTGCGCCGCGCCGCGCTCCTCGACCGCGCGGCGTTCGCACGCATGCTCGCGGTCAACGGGGACATCGTGGTGCGCACGACGGCGCTGAGCGCCGCCTTCCTGATCTTCAACGCGCTCGGCGCGCGCGCCGGCGACGAGACGCTCGCGGCCAATGCCGTGCTCTACAACATGTTCGCCATCGGCGCGTACTTCCTCGACGGCTTCGCCACGGCGGCGGAGGCGGTGTGCGGCCAGGCCTACGGCGCGCGGCGCCCCCGGGACTTCCGCCGGGCGGCGGGCATCGCGGCGCTGTGGGCGCACGTTTTCGGCGTGGCGGTCGCCGCAGGCTTCCTCCTGGGCGGGGGCGCCTTCATCGACTTCGTCTCGACCGACCCGCAGGTGCGCGAGACCGCGCGGCTCTACCTCGTCTTCGCCGCCCTCTCGCCGCTCGTGGGCGCGCTCGCCTTCGCGCACGACGGCGTCTACATCGGCGCGACCTGGACGGCGCCGCTTCGAAACCTGATGCTCGCGTCCTTCGCGTTCTATCTCGTGCTGCTCTTCCTGCTGCGCGACCTCGGCAATACCGGGCTCTGGATCGCCTTCCTGGCCTTCCTCGCCTCGCGCGGCATCGGCCAGCAGCTCGCCTTCCCGGCGCTGGCGCGCCGGCACATCCCGCTCGAGAGCGCCGCGGATTCGCTCGCGTCGCGCGGCTGAAGAACGGCGACGAGACGCTGGAGACCGGCGCACGACGCGAAGGGGCGGCCCCATCGGGACCGCCCCTTTGTTCGTCTCCCGGCCTCGGTGCCGGTGGGGCGCCGCGTCGGCCGGGGATCTCTACCGAAATCGCGGCCTCAGGCCGCCTCGGCCTCGTCCGCCTCGGCGGAGGGGCCCGAATCCTGGCCCTTCGCGTCCGGATCGCGATCGACGAGCTCGATTACGGCCATCGGGGCGTTGTCGCCGTAGCGGAAGCCGGCCTTGAGGACGCGGGTGTAGCCACCCTGGCGGTCCTTGTAGCGCGGGCCGAGCACGTCGAAGAGCTTCTTGACGAGCGTCTCGTCCTGGATGCGGGCGATCGCCTGGCGGCGCGCGTGCAGGTCGCCGCGCTTGCCGAGCGTGATCAGCTTCTCGACGACGGGACGCAGGTCCTTCGCCTTCGGCAGCGTCGTGACGATCTGCTCGTGCTTGATCAGGGCCTGGGCGAGGTTCTTGAACATCGCCTTGCGATGCTCGGGGGTGCGGTTGAAGCGACGACCGCGGAAACCGTGACGCATGATGGCTCTCCTTCGTTGCCGGCCGCCGTGCCAAGGAACGGCCGATCGTCTTCGTTCGTGTCGTGTTCGTTCATGGACGCGCTCCCGCCGGCCGGCGGGAGCGCAGGTCTGTCGGCCGAGGACCTCAGTAGTGCTCCTCGAAGCGCTTGGCGAGATCGTCGATGTTCTCGGGCGGCCAGCCCGGCACTTCCATGCCCAGGTGCAGGCCCATGCCGGCGAGCACTTCCTTGATCTCGTTCAAGGACTTGCGGCCGAAGTTCGGCGTGCGCAGCATCTCGGCTTCCGTCTTCTGGATCAGGTCGCCGATGTAGACGATGTTGTCGTTCTTCAGGCAGTTCGCCGAACGCACCGAGAGCTCGAGCTCGTCCACCTTCTTGAGCAGCGCGGGCGGGAACGGCAGCTGCGGCGAGACGGTGGCCGGCTCGTCCTTGCGGGGCTCCTCGAAGTTCACGAAGATCGCGAGCTGGTCCTGGATGATGCGCGCGGCGTAGGCGAGGGCGTCCTCCGGCGTCAGCGAGCCGTCGGTCTCCACCGTCATCGTGAGCTTGTCGTAGTCGAGGATCTGGCCCTCGCGGGTGTTCTCGACCCGGTACGAGACCTTGCGCACCGGCGAGTAGAGCGCGTCGACCGGGATGAGGCCGATCGGCGCGTCCTCGGGACGGTTGCGGTCCGCCGAGACGTAGCCCTTGCCGGTGTTGACCGTGAACTCCATCCGGATCTCGGCGCCCTCGTCGAGGGTGCACAGCACGAGGTCCGGGTTGAGGATCTCGACGTCGCCCACGGTATTGATGTCGCCCGCGGTGACGAGGCCGGGCCCGGTCTTGCGCAGCGTCATGCGCTTGGGACCGTCGCCCTGCATGCGGATGGCGATCGCCTTGATGTTCAGGACGATGTCGGTCACGTCCTCGCGGACGCCCGGGATCGACGAGAACTCGTGCAGCACGCCGTCGATCTGGACGGCGGTGACGGCGGCGCCCTGGAGCGAGGACAGGAGCACGCGCCGCAGCGCGTTGCCGAAGGTGGTGCCGAAGCCGCGCTCGAGGGGCTCGGCGACGACGGTGGCGACGCGCTTGGGATCGTCGCCGGCACTGACCTGAAGCTTGTTCGGCTTGATCAGCTCTTGCCAATTCTTCTGGATCACGACCTCACCTCTCGTGAGACGGGCATGGCGGAAAGGCGCGCGGCGCGCCGAACCGATCGATGCGCGCCGCGCCGGCCCGGAAACGGGGCACGGCACGCGCGGCGCGCGGGCGGCGCGACGTCAGACGCGGCGACGCTTGCGCGGACGGCAGCCGTTGTGCGGGATCGGCGTGACGTCGCGGATGGAGGTGACGGTGAAGCCCGCCGCCTGGAGGGCGCGCAGCGCCGACTCGCGGCCGGAGCCGGGGCCGGAGACCTCGACCTCGAGGGTCCGCATGCCGTGCTCGGCGGCCTTGCGGGCGGCATCCTCGGCGGCGACCTGGGCCGCGTAGGGGGTCGACTTGCGCGAGCCCTTGAAGCCCATCATGCCGGCGGACGACCAGGAGATGGTGTTGCCCTGCGCGTCGGTGATGGTGATCATCGTGTTGTTGAACGACGCGTTCACGTGCGCGACGCCGGAAACGATGTTCTTGCGCTCGCGGCGACGAACGCGGGTGGTGTCCTTGGCCATCTGTCGTCTGGTCCTTCTGGCGCGCCCGTAATGCCAGGCGCTCGGGATGGGCGGGCGACGCGGCGCGCGCCGCCCGGAAGCTCACTGTACGGTCACTTCTTCTTGCCGGCGATCGGCTTCGCCTTGCCCTTGCGGGTGCGGGCGTTGGTGTGCGTGCGCTGGCCGCGGACCGGAAGGTTGCGGCGGTGGCGCAGGCCCCGATAGACGCCGAGGTCCATCAGGCGCTTGATGTTCATCGACACCTCGCGGCGCAGGTCGCCCTCGACGACGTAGTCGCGGTCGATCGCCTCGCGGACCTGGAGGACCTCGGCGTCGGTGAGCTCGTTCACGCGGCGCTCGGCCGGGATCGACACCTTGTCGCAGATCTCCTGGGCCTTCTTGGCCCCGATGCCGTGAATGTACTGCAGCGCGATGACGACGCGCTTGTTGGTCGGGATGTTGACGCCTGCGATACGTGCCACGTCTCGTCTCCATGTGGCCGCGAGCCTGGGAGGGCGGCGGCGGGTTGTCGTGTCGCGCGTCCGGTGGAGGCCGGCCCCTGCGCGGTGTGGGCCCTCGCGGGCCGAACGTCGAAGCGCGCAAAGCCCCGGACGGCCTCTCGCGAAGCCCGCCGGGACCGCCCGTCGACCTGAGAAGAGGCGCGCATACACGGCCGCGTGCGGCGCGTCAAGGCGTACCTCTCGAATCAGCCCTGGTACTTCGTCAGCAGCGCCACGAGCTGCTCGGTCACCGCGTCGATGGGCTGCATGCCGTCGACGCGATCGAGCATGCCCTTGCCGGCATAGTGCGCGGAGAGCGGCGCCGTCTGCTGCCGATAGGCCTCGAGCCGCGTCTTGAAGACTTCGGGATTGTCGTCCTTGCGCACCGGCTCGCCGCGCGCCTCGGTCTCGCGGGCGCGGGTGGCGATGCGCTCGACGAGGATCGCCTCGTCGACGACGAACTCGACCACCGTGTCGAGCCCCATGCCCTTCGAGGCGAGCATCGCGTCGAGCGCGTCCGCCTGCGCCACGGTGCGCGGGAAGCCGTCGAGGATGAAGCCGCCCTTCGCGTCGGGCTCCTCGATCCGGTCGGCCACGATGCCGACCACGACCGCGTCGGGGACGAGCGCGCCCGAATCCATGATCGCCTTGGCCTCGCGCCCGACGGGCGTGCCCGCCGCGACGGCGGCGCGCAGCATGTCCCCCGTCGAGAGCTGGGGGATGCCCCAGCGCTCGGAGACGCGCGCGGCCTGCGTGCCCTTGCCGGCGCCCGGCGGTCCCAAGAAGATCAGCCTCATCCCTGTCCCCCTCCGCGTTCCCTCGATGCGCGGCGCCGTTGCCGGCACCGCGCGGGCGGCCCGCGCATCCGCCTCAGCGGCCGCGCCGCGCGCCCTTCAGCTTCGCCTTCTTGACGAGGCCTTCGTACTGGTGGGCGAGCAGGTGCCCGTGCACCTGCGCGACCGTGTCCATCGTCACCGTCACCACGATGAGCAGCGACGTCCCACCGAGATAGAACGGCAATGCCGCGTAGGAAATGAGAAATTCGGGTATCAGGCAAACCACGGTGAGGTAGAGCGCCCCGATCACGGTGATCCGGGTGAGCACGTAATCGATGTGGTCCGCCGTCCGCTCGCCCGGCCGGATGCCCGGGATGAAGCCGCCGTGCTTCTTGAGATTGTCCGCCGTCTCCGCCGGATTGAACACGATCGCCGTGTAGAAGAAGGCGAAGAAGATGATCAGCGAGGCGTACAGGATCATGAAGGCCGGGCGGCCGTGCCCGAGATAGATCGCGATCGTGTTGAGGATCCCGTCGCCGCCCTGGGCCGCGGAGAAGCTCGCCACCGTGGTCGGCAGCAGCAGCAGCGAGGAGGCGAAGATCGGCGGGATGACGCCGGCCGTGTTGAGCTTGAGCGGCAGGAACGACGTCTGCCCGTCGTACATCCGGTTGCCGACCTGGCGCTTGGGGTAGCTGATCAGGAGCCGGCGCTGGGCGCGCTCCATGAACACGACGAAGTAGATGATGCCCGCCGCCATGACGATGACGCCGATGATGAAGGCGGTGGAGATCGCCCCCTGTCGGCCGAGCTCGAGCAGCCCCGCGGTCGCCTGCGGCAGGTGCGCGACGATGCCCGCGAAGATGATCAGCGAGATGCCGTTGCCGATGCCGCGCGAGGTGATCTGCTCGCCGAGCCACATCAGGAACATGGTTCCGCCGGTCAGCGTGATCACCGTCGTGACGATGAAGAACGGCCCCGGGTTCACCACGATCCCGCCCGACGCCGAGAGCCCGACCGCGATGCCCCAGGACTGGAACACGGCGAGCACCACGGTGAGGTAGCGGGTGTACTGGTTGATGATCTTGCGGCCGCTCTCGCCCTCCTTCTTGAGGGCCTCCAGCGTCGGCGAGACCGCGGTCAGCAGCTGGATGATGATCGAGGCGGAGATGTAGGGCATGATGTTGAGCGCGAAGATCGCCATGCGCTCCACCGCGCCGCCCGCGAACATGTTGAACATGCCCAGCACGCCGCCGGCCGCCGCCTCGAAGGACTGCGCCAGGGCTTCCGGGTCGATGCCCGGCAGCGGGATGTAGGTGCCCAGCCGATAGATGATCAGCGCGCCCAGCGTGAACCAGATGCGCTTCTTCAGCTCCTCGGCACGCGCCAGCGCCCCGAAATTCAAGTTCGCAGCAAGCTGCTCGGCTGCTGAGGCCATCGTCCCCTCCTCGAGGCGCGCCGTCGATCGTCGTCTTCAGTTCGTCGAGACGAAACGGCGGCCACGCACGCTCGCACGCACGGGCCGCCGCTCGCAGTCGTCAAGATGGGATCAGGCTCATGCCTGCGCAACGGCCTCGTCGAGGATCTTCACGCTGCCGCCGGCCTTCTCGATGGCCTCGCGCGCCGACTTCGACGCGCCGGTCACCTCGAAGGCGAGCTTGGCGGTGAGCTCGCCGACGCCCAGGATCTTCACCCCGTCGCGCACCCGCGAGCAGACGCCGGCGGCGACGAGCGCCTCCACCGTCACGGGCGCGTCGGTGGCGAGCTTGCCCGCATCGACCGCCTGCTGGATGCGCCCGAGGTTGACCTCGTTGAGGTCGCGGGCGTTGACGTTGTTGAAGCCCCGCTTGGGCAGGCGCCGATAGATCGGCATCTGGCCGCCCTCGAAGCCCTTGATGCGGACGCCGGAGCGGGCCTTCTGGCCCTTGACGCCGCGCCCGGCGGTCTTGCCCTTGCCCGACCCGATGCCGCGGCCGACGCGCATGCGCTCCTTGACCGCTCCGGGATTGTCGCGAAGTTCGTTCAGCTTCATGACGCGCGCCTCCTCAGGTCTCGTCGACGACGCGCACGAGATGCTTGACCTTCGTGATCATCCCCTGGACCTCGGGGGTGTCGGGAAGGGTGCGCTTCCGGTGCAGCTTGTTGAGCCCGAGCCCGATCAGCGTCTGGCGCTGGCGGGCCTCGCGGCGGATGGGCGAGCCGATCTGCTCGACGGTGATGGTCTTGTCAGCCATGTCGCCCTCCCTCAGCCTTCGGCGCCGACGTCGGCGCCGCCGCCGGGACGGCGGGCCTGCAGGGCCGAGACCTTGAGCCCGCGGCGCGCCGCGACGGAGCGCGGGCTGTCCTCGGACTTGAGCGCGTCGAAGGTGGCGCGCACGAGGTTGTAGGGGTTCGACGACCCCAGCGACTTCGACACCACGTCCTGGACGCCGAGCGCCTCGAACACCGCGCGCATCGGGCCGCCGGCGATGATGCCGGTACCCGCGGGCGCCGCACGCATCACGACCTTGCCGGCGCCGTGGCGGCCCGCGACGTCGTGGTGGAGCGTGCGGCCCTCGCGCAGCGGCACGCGCACGAGCCCGCGCTTGGCGGCCTCGGTCGCCTTGCGGATCGCCTCCGGCACCTCGCGGGCCTTGCCGTGGCCGAAGCCGACGCGGCCCTTCTGGTCGCCGACGACGACGAGGGCGGCGAAGCCGAAGCGCCGGCCGCCCTTCACCACCTTGGCGACGCGGTTGATGTGCACGAGGCGGTCGACGAACTCGCTGTCGCGCTCCTCGCGATCCTGCCTGTCTCTTTCTCTCGCCATGTCTCTCTCACTGACGCGGGCGGCGGCTCCCGCTCGCTGCCGGGGATCGGCGCCGGGAGGATACCCGTCCGCCCGGGAGCGCTGGCGCGCCCCCTCCCCTTGTTGCTTGCCGCCGTCATGGCTCCGCGCGGGCCGGGCTCGAAGCCCTCCCGCGCGCGCCGTCTCGATGGACCGCCGGGCTATACGCCCATCGCGATCAGAATTCCAGCCCGCCCTCGCGCGCGGCGTCGGCCAGCGCCTTGACCCGGCCGTGGTAGATGTAGCCGGAGCGGTCGAAGACGACCTTGGTCACGCCGGCGGCCTTGGCACGCTCGGCGACGAGCTTGCCGATCTCCGCCGCCGCGGACCGATCCGCGCCGGTCTTCAGCTTCTCGCGCAGGTCCTTCTCGAGGGAGGACGCGGACGCCAGCGTGTGGCCGTTCGCATCGTCGATGATCTGAGCGTAGATCTGCTTCGACGAGCGGAAGACCGACAGGCGCGGACGCCCGTTGGCCACCGACTTGATGGCCTTGCGGACGCGGGCCTTGCGGCGCGCGACGGCATCGAGGTTCTTCGCCATGGCTCGCGTCCTTACTTCTTCTTGCCTTCCTTGCGGAAGATCGTCTCGTCGGCGTACTTCACGCCCTTGCCCTTGTAGGGCTCGGGGCCGCGATAGCCGCGGATGACCGCCGCCACCTGGCCGACGCGCTGCTTGTCGATCCCCGAGATCACGATCTCGGTGGGCTTGGGCGTCGCGATGGTGATGTCGGCCGGGATGTCGAAATCCACGTCGTGGCTGTAGCCGAGCGCGAGCTTGAGGGTCTTGCCCTGCACCGCGGCACGGTAGCCGACGCCGTTGATCTCGAGCTTGCGCTCGAAGCCCTTCGAGACGCCCGTCGCGATGTTCGCGATCATGGCGCGCGAGAGGCCCCACTTGGAGCGCGCGTCCTTCGTCGTGTCGCGGGGCTGCACGGCGACGGAGCCGTCCTGCATCGCGACCGACACTTCCTCGGGAACGACGAAGGCGAGCTCGCCCTTCGTCCCCTTCATCTTCACGGTCTGACCGTCCACGGACGCGGTGACGCCCTGCGGGACCGGGACCGGCTTCTTGCCTACGCGAGACATGTCGCTCTCCTTCGGTTCCGAGATCGCCCGCGCGTCAGAAGACGCGGCAGAGCACTTCGCCGCCCACGTTGGCCTCGCGGGCCTCGTGGTCGGCCATCACGCCGCGCGAGGTGGACAGGATCACCGTCCCGAGGCCGTCGGCGTAGCGCGGCATCGTGTCGATGGACATGTACACCCGGCGGCCGGGCTTCGACACGCGCTCGATCGTCTTGATCACGGGCGTGCCGTCGTAATACTTGAGCTCGATCTGGAACTCGGTCCGGCCGTTGCCGAACTCCGCGACCGAGTAGTCGCGGATGTAGCCCTCGGACTTGAGCACGTCGAGCACCCGGGCGCGCAGCTTGGAGCCGGGCGTGCCCACGGTGGGACGCCGGCGCAGCTGCGCATTGCGGATGCGGGTCAGCATGTCGCCGAGCGGATCGTTGATCGCCATGATGCGTCCTCCTTACCAGCTCGACTTGACCAGGCCGGGGATCAGGCCCCGCGAGCCGAGCTCGCGGAGCGCGATGCGCGACATGCCCAGCTTCCGGTAGTAGGCCCGCGGCCGACCGGTGACCTCGCAGCGATTGCGGACGCGCGTCGGGTTGGCGTTGCGGGGGATCTCGGCGAGCTTGAGGCGCGCCTCGAAACGCTCCTCCATCGACACCGACTCGTCGTTGGCGATCGCCTTCAGGCGCTCGCGGCGGCCGGCCCATTGCTTGACCATCCGCTCGCGGCGCTTGTTCTTCTCGATATGAGACTTCTTAGCCATGAATTCCTCTCCGGTTTCCGCGTCTGAGGCGTTGCGGCCTCACTGCCGGAACGGGAAATTGAAGAAACGCAGCAGCTCGCGCGCTTCCTCGTCGGTCTTGGCCGTCGTCGTGACGATGACGTCCATGCCCCAGATCTGCTCGACACGGTCGTAGTTGATCTCGGGAAACACGATGTGCTCCTTGATGCCCATCGCGAAGTTGCCGTTGCCGTCGAACGACTTCGGGTTCAGGCCGCGGAAGTCGCGCACGCGCGGCAGCGCGATCGTGACCATGCGGTCGAGGAACTCGTACATCCGCGTCTTGCGCAAGGTGACCTTGCAGCCGAGCGGCATGTTCTCGCGGACCTTGAAGCTCGCGATCGCCTTGCGGGCGCGGGTGATGACCGGCGCCTGGCCGGCGATCATCGCGAGATCCGCCGCGGCGGTGGTCGCCTTCTTCGAATCGGCGGTCGACTCGCCCACGCCCATGTTGATGACGATCTTCTCGATCCTCGGCACTTCCATGGGGTTCTTGTAGCCGAACTTCTCGATCATGCCCGGGCGCACCACCTCTTCGTAGTGCGCCTTCATCCGGGGCGTGTAGCCGTTCATCTCAGCCATCGATCAGATCTCCCGAGCGCTTGGCGAAGCGGACCTTGCGCCCGTCGTCCAGAAACTTGAAGCCGACGCGCGTGGGCTTGCCGTCCTTCGGGTCCTTGACCGCGAGGTTCGACAGGTGGAGCGGCGCCTCCTTGGTGACGATGCCGCCTTCCTGGCTCGCCGTCTGGCGCTGGTGGCGCTTGACGAGGTTGATCCCGCGCACGAGCGCCCGCGTCTCCTTGGGCATGACGCGCACGACCTCGCCGCTCTTGCCCTTGTCGCGACCGGTGAGAACGATCACCTGGTCACCCTTCTTGATCTTCGCCGCCATCACAGCACCTCCGGAGCCAGGGAGATGATCTTCATGTGGTTCTTCGCGCGCAGCTCGCGCGGCACCGGCCCGAAGATACGCGTGCCGACCGGCTCCTTGTTGTTGTTGACGAGCACGGCCGCGTTCTTGTCGAAGCGGATGACCGAGCCGTCGGCGCGGCGGATGTCCTTGGCCGTGCGCACCACGACCGCCTTCATCACGTCGCCCTTCTTGACGCGCCCGCGCGGGATCGCCTCCTTCACCGAGACGACGATGATGTCGCCCACGGAGGCGTACTTCCGCTTCGAGCCGCCCAGGACCTTGATGCACATCACGCGACGCGCGCCGGAATTGTCGGCGACGTCGAGGTTCGTCTGCATCTGGATCATGGCCTTGATCCTTTCCTTGTCTCAAAAGGTTTCCGGCACGGACGGGATTGCCCGGCCGGACTACTTCTGACGGGGGTCTCGCGCCCCCTGCTCATGATCGCGAGAAGGGCGCTCCCATACAGGAAGCGCCCGTCTCGCACAACCCTCGAAAAGAGGGGCTCAGCCCTGCGTGCCCTCGGCCGGGGTGCCCTCTTGAACGAGCGCCCAGCACTTCAGGCGCGACAGGGGCCGCGTCTCCTCGATCTGGACGACGTCGCCGACCTTGGCGACGTTGTTCTCGTCGTGGGCATGATAGTTCTTCGTGCGACGGACGGTCTTCTTCAGCAGCGGGTGCGTGAAGCGGCGCTCGACCTTCACGACGATGGTCTTGTCCTGCTTGTCGCTGACGACGACGCCCTGCAAAACGCGCTTCGGCATGATCTCGTATCCTCAGGCGGTGGCCGCGGCGGCCTGCTTGTGGCGCTGGATCGTCTTGACCCGGGCGATGTCCCTGCGGACCTGCGCCACGCGCGCGGTGTTCTCGAGCTGTCCCGTGGCCTTCTGGAAGCGCAGGTTGAACTGCTCCTTCTTCAGCTTCAGGAGCTCGTCCTGCAGCTGATCTCCGGTCATCGCCTTCAGGTCGGACAGACGCTGGCTCGACTTCATCTCGTCCCTCCTCAATCGGCGATGCGCTGGACGAAGCGCGTACGGATCGGCAGCTTGGCCGCGGCGAGGCGCATCGCCTCGCGCGCGATGTCCTCCGGCACGCCGTCGATCTCGAACATGATGCGACCGGGCTTGACGCGGGCCGCCCAATATTCCGGGGAGCCCTTGCCCTTGCCCATGCGCACCTCGGTCGGCTTGGCGGTGACCGGGACGTCCGGGAACACGCGGATCCAGACGCGGCCCTGGCGCTTCATCTGACGGGTGATGGCGCGGCGGGCGGCCTCGATCTGGCGCGCGGTGATGCGCTCCGGCTCCACGGCCTTGAGGCCGTACTGGCCGAAGTTCAGCTCCGTGCCGCCCTTGGCGACGCCGTGGATGCGCCCCTTGAACTGCTTGCGGAACTTGGTCTTCTTGGGTTGCAACATGGCGTGCCTCCAGAACTGCCTTCGCCTCAGGCGCTCTCGCGCTCGCGGTCACGGTCGCGGCGGGGGCCGCGGTCACGATCGCGATCGCCGCCCGAGCGGCCGCCTTCCTCGGTCATGCGGCGCTCCTGCGCCATCGGGTCGTGCTCGAGGATCTCGCCCTTGAACACCCAGACCTTGATGCCGCACGTGCCGTACGTGGTGAACGCCGTGGCGATGCCGTAGTCGACGTCCGCGCGCAGCGTGTGCAGCGGGACGCGGCCCTCGCGGTACCACTCGAGGCGCGCGATCTCCGCGCCGCCGAGACGGCCGGCGCAGTTGATGCGGATGCCCTCGGCGCCGAGACGCATGGCCGACTGCACGGCGCGCTTCATGGCGCGGCGGAAGGCCACGCGGCGCTCGAGCTGCTGGGCGATCGAGTCGGCGATGAGCGTCGCGTCCGTCTCCGGCTTGCGCACCTCGACGATGTTGATCGTCACCTCGGCCTTGGTCATCTTGCCGACGAGCTTGCGCAGCTTCTCGATGTCCGCGCCCTTCTTGCCGATCACCACGCCCGGACGGGCCGAGTGGATGGTGACGCGGCACTTGCGGTGCGGGCGCTCGATGACGATACGCGAGACGGCGGCCTGCTTGAGCTGCTTCATGAGGGCGTCGCGGATCGCGATGTCCTCGTGCAGCAGCTTGGCGTACTCGCCCTTGCCGGCGAACCAGCGGCTGTCCCAGGTGCGGTTGATGCCCAGACGCAGCCCGATCGGGTTGACCTTGTGACCCATCGTATCCTCCTCAGGCCTGCGCCGTGTCTTCGCGAACCACGATCGTCAGGTTCGAGAAGGGCTTCATGATGCGCGCGCCACGGCCGCGGGCGCGGGCGTGGAAGCGCTTCATGACCAGCGCCTTGCCGACGAACGCCTCCTTGACGACGAGATCGTCGACGTCGAGGTCGTGGTTGTTCTCGGCGTTGGCGATGGCGCTCTCGAGGCACTTCTTCACGTCGCGCGCGATGCGCTTCTTGGAGAACTCGAGATCCGCGAGCGCGACGCCGACCTTCTTGCCCCGGATGAGCTGCGCGACGAGGTTCAGCTTCTGAGGGCTGATGCGGACCATGCGCAGCACGGCCTTCGCCTCGTTCTCGGGCAGCGAGCGGGTTTGAGCGGGCTTGCCCATGTCAGCGCCTCCTCGCCTTCTTGTCCGCCGCGTGGCCGGAGAAGGTGCGCGTCGGCGAGAACTCGCCGAACTTGTGGCCCACCATCTCCTCGGTCACGTAGACGGGAATGTGCTTCTGACCGTTGTAGACCCCGAAGGTGAGGCCGACGAACTGAGGCAGGATCGTGGAGCGACGGCTCCAGATCTTGATCACCTCGCTTCGGCCGGACGAGCGGGCCGCCTCGGCCTTCTTGAGAAGGTAGCCGTCGATGAACGGGCCCTTCCAGATGGAACGCGCCATGGCTCTGTCCTCACCTCTTCTTGCGGGCGTGGCGGCTCGAGACGATGAACTTGTCCGTCCGCTTGTTGGACCGCGTCTTGCGGCCCTTGGTGGGCTTGCCCCACGGGGTGACCGGGTGACGGCCGCCCGAGGTGCGGCCCTCGCCGCCGCCGTGCGGGTGGTCGATCGGGTTCATCGAGACGCCGCGGTTGTGCGGCCGACGGCCGAGCCAGCGCGAGCGGCCGGCCTTGCCCATCGACGTGTTCATGTGGTCCGGGTTCGACACCGCACCGACCGTCGCGAAGCACTGGCCGTGGACGAGACGCTGCTCGCCCGAGGTCAGGCGGATGGACACGTAGCCCTGGTCGCGGCCGACGATCTGCCCGTAGGAGCCCGCCGAGCGCGCGATCGCGCCGCCCTTGCCGATCTTCAGCTCGATGTTGTGCACGATCGTGCCGACGGGGATGGCCGACAGCGGCAGGGCGTTGCCCGGCTTGATGTCGGACTTCTCGCCCGCGGTGACCGTGTCGCCGGCCGAAAGGCGCTGCGGCGCGAGGATGTAGGACTGGGTCCCGTCCTCGTAGCGGATCAGCGCGATGTAGGCCGAGCGGTTGGGATCGTACTCGATCCGCTCCACCGTGGCCGTCTCGCCGAGCCGCGCGCGACGCTTGAAGTCGACGACGCGGTACGTGCGCTTGTGGCCGCCGCCGCGGAAGCGGACGGTGATCCGGCCGGTGTTGTTGCGCCCGCCCTTCTGCGACAGGCCCTCGGTGAGCGCCTTGACCGGCTTGCCCTTGTAGAGGCCCTTCCGGTCGACGATGACGAGCTGCCGGAGGCCGGGCGTGATGGGCTTGAAATGCTTCAAAGCCATTGTGGAGATCCCTTCCTCACAGGCCCGTGGTGACGTCGATGGAGTGCCCCTCCTCGAGGGTCACGATCGCCTTCTTGACGTCCGAGCGGCGGCCGCGGATGCCGCGGAAGACCTTCGTCTTGCCCTTGAGCACCGACGTGTTCACCGCCTTGACCTTGACGTCGAAGAGCTTCTCGACGGCGGTCTTGATCTGCGGCTTGGTCGCGTCGATGGCGACCTTGAAGACGACCTTGTTGAGCTCGGACAGGTTGGTCGACTTCTCCGTGATCACGGGAGCGATGATCACGTCGTAATGGCGTGGATCCATGCTCATTTGAACCGCTCCTCCAGCGCGTCGACGGCCGCCTTGGTCAGCACGAGCTTCTCGCGGCGCAGGATGTCGTAGACGTTGATGCCCTGGATCGGCAGAACGTCGATGTTGGGGATGGCGCGCGAGGCGAGCTTGAAGTTCGCGTCGAGCTCCGTGCCGCCGATGATCAGCGCGTTCGTCAGGTCGAGCTTGGCGAAGCGCGCGACGAGCGCCTTCGTCTTGGGCTCGGCCGCGACGATCTCGTCGACGACGATCAGCGCCTCGCTGCGGGCCTTCGAGGACAGCGCGTGGCGCAGAGCCAGCGCGCGGACCTTCTTGGGCAGATCGTGGGCGTGCGAGCGCACGAGCGGCCCGAAGGCGCGTCCGCCGCCGCGGAACTGGCCCACGCGGGCCGAGCCGTGGCGGGCGCTGCCGGTGCCCTTCTGGCGGTAGACCTTCTTGGTCGTCCGGGCGATCTCGCCACGGTTCTTGACCTTGTGGGTCCCCGCCTGGCGCTTGGCGAGCTGCCAGCGGACCATGCGCTGCAGGATGTCGGCGCGGGGCTCGAGGCCGAAGATCGCGTCGTCGAGCTCGACCTCGCCGGCGCTGGCGCCGTCCAGGGTGGTGATCGCGAGCTTCATCACGCGTTCTCCTCGGTCTGGGCCGCACCGCCGGCCTCGGCCGGCGCCTCGCTGGCCCCGTTCTCACGGTACTTGCCCGGCATCGGCACGTCGGCCGGGAGCGCGCGCTTGACGGCGTCCCGCACGAAGATCCAGCCGCCGTCGCCGCCGGGGACGGCGCCCTCGACGAGGATCAGGCCGCGCTCCGGATCGGTCTGCACCACCCGCAGGTTCTGCGTGGTGACGCGCTCGACGCCGAGATGGCCGGGCATCTTCTTGCCCTTGAACGTCTTGCCGGGGTCCTGGCGGCCGCCGGTCGAGCCGATCGAGCGATGCGACACCGACACGCCGTGGGAGGCGCGCAGGCCCGCGAAGTTCCAGCGCTTCATGCCGCCGGCGAAGCCCTTGCCCTTCGAGGTGCCCGTCACGTCGACGAACTGCCCGGGGACGAAGTGGTCCGCCGTGATCTCGGCGCCGACCGGGATCAGCGCGTCCTCGGACACGCGGAACTCGGCGAGCTTGCGCTTCGGCTCGACCTTGGCGACCGCGAAGCGGCCGCGCTCGGCCTTCGAGACGTTCTTCACCTTGGCGAGGCCGGCGCCGACCTGCAGCGCGACGTAGCCGTTCTTGTCCTTCGTCCGATGAGCCACGACCTGGCACTGGTCGAGCTTGAGGACGGTGACCGGTACATGCTCTCCGGCGTCCGTGAAGACGCGGGTCATGCCGATCTTTTGCGCGATGACGCCTGAGCGCATGTGCGTTCCCTCTCGGCGTTGATGCCTGTCCCTGAGAGCCCGGAGGGCCTCAGAGCTTGATCTCCACGTCCACGCCCGCGGCGAGGTCGAGCTTCATGAGCGCGTCGACCGTCTGCGGGGTGGGGTCCACGATGTCGAGGACACGCTTGTGCGTGCGCATCTCGAACTGCTCGCGCGACTTCTTGTCGATGTGCGGCGAGCGCAGCACCGTGAACCGCTCGAGACGCGTCGGCAGCGGGATGGGCCCACGAACCTGCGCTCCCGTGCGCTTGGCGGTCGACACGATCTCGCGGGTCGACGCGTCGAGCACGCGGTGGTCGAACGCCTTGAGGCGAATGCGGATATTCTGACCGTTCATGGGTTGCCCCGTCTTCCTCACCCGACCCGCCGGCGGACAGCCCGCCGCGGGACCAGAAACGCGGCCGCGACGATCGCGACCGCGTCCTCACGCTCTCTTCGAGCCTCAGTCCAGGACCGCCGCGACGACGCCGGCGCCGACGGTGCGGCCGCCCTCACGGATGGCGAAACGCAGCTTCTCCTCCATGGCGATCGGCACGATCAGCTCGACCTCCATCGCGACGT